>CAYLSY010000291.1:0-3476 GCA_964386275.1 uncultured Hyphomicrobiales bacterium | reverse complement strand
ATATCTTAAATATAGTATTAAAAGAGCGAAAAAATATAATAGTTGACTTTATCCTCTTTATTTCCAAAAAAAATCAAAAACTTATGCCCGGATTTGCACTAAAGTCCCAACAACGGGAAAATAAACGGCCACCAAATCAACATGAAAATAACAACTAAAGCGCAAAGAACCATAGTGTTCGGCACTGCCACCTTTATAAAATCCATTTGCTTGAAGTATCCGGTGCTGTAGGAAATAATCGAAGGCGGGCAACCGATAACAAGCATAATAAATGAAGTTGTAACTGGAAGACTCAAAGCAATGAAAATTCTGTTAAGCCCCATATCAATTGCAATTGGGTCTAAAATCGGCAAACATAGAGCCGTTGCGGCAGAATTACTCATAAAGCTGGATATTATCGAACCGAAGATAGCAACACTGTAATAAACCAAAATTTCGGATTGGCCCTGAATTAGTGGGAAAAACTGCTCGGCAAGCCACTTGCCGGCGCCGGTTTCGAGCATGGCGACTCCCAATGACACTCCTGCGCCGAATACCAGCCATGCTTCCCACGAAAATTTTTGAATAACGGTTTTAATGCTGACAAACCTCAATCCGAATATTGCTATCAACGCCAGCGCCGCTACCACACTTACATGTAATTTGGTTAAATCAGATAATGTCCACATGACGAACGCTCCGAAAAAGATTAAACCGACACCTTTTTCGTTCGATGTCATCGGAGGCATCTTTGTCGCTTTTATTTCTGCTGGAAATTCCTTGACTTTCGGAGGCATTATTAACCAACATATCGCCCAAGTCGCCATCGAAGCAAATACTACCATCGGCAATTGAATTACAATCCAATCGATGAAACCGATATGAACTCCGATTTGCTTTTCGATGAAGTCCAAGGCAATCGGGTTTCGACCGCCGCCGAGTATTGTTCCGAAACCGCCTGCAGATGCGGTTAATGGTATTAGTATTGTAAAAAATCGCGAAAAATTATTCGTTTAGTCGATTGTAATCCCCATTTTAATAAAAACTGGAATAACGGCAAACAGGAAAATAATCGTAATTGTCGCATCATGGAATATCGAAGACGTCAACGACGACGCCAATGCAACGACAATACTGAATTTTCGAACATTTGTACCGGCAACTTTAATAGCGTAATTCAATATTCTTTGCGCTATACCCACTTCGTTTAAAATTACTCCGAACATGATAATCATTAAAACGAACATTACAGCCGGATTTGCATAAGGTTCCCAAGCATGAGACGGACTTTGGATGCCAAAGAGTATTAAACCTCCGCCGGTGAGAAATGCTGTTACTCCAATTGGGATTGCTTCGGTTACCCAAAGCAGAATTACAGTAACTAGTAAAGCCAAAAAATTATGTCCTCGCTCTCCAAGCCCTTCGAACGGAATCATTGCGACGATAATCCCTGCCAGCACAGAAATTCCAACAAGAAAGCCGGTTCGTTTCCAATTGATTTTCTTGTCTTTTTCTTCGTGTTCCGCTATTAAAAGTCGATGTTTTACTCGAGCATCTTCGATTATTTTAATTAGTTTATCAATGTCGGCAGGCTTTTGTAGGTAGCTGTAGGCGTCGAGCTTTGACATTTCGACGGCAGATTCGATTGTGCCATGGCCTGTTAGAATGATTACTTGGATTTCGGGATTTTGCTTCTTAATTAGTCTTAATACTTCCTCTCCCGGCAAATCCGGCATTTTAAGGTCTAATACGACAACATCGATGTCCTTTTCCTTTTTTATGAACTTCTCGATGTCTTTGCCTGAGTCTCTTGCAACGACGTCAAATCCTCTCATTTCAAGTCTCTGAGTTATAGTGTCGAGGAAATCACGCTCATCGTCAATTATTAGTAATTTTGGCATAATAACTCCATTACTTTTTAGTATGTTCATTAATAATATAATCCTCGACAGAGAGGTAAAGGTCTTTTAATCTTAGAATTCCAACAATTTCCTCGCCGCTGGAAACCAAAATCGATACTGTCTGCCACATAATAATCTTATGTATTGCGCTTTTTATGGTCTCGTCCTGGTCGATGTGCTGGTCGATTGGAATCATTATATCCTTTATATTTGTAGTTTTGGCTTGTGTACACAAATCCAATGGATTATTTTCCCATAAATTATATTGCGTAACCAGCGAATCGAGAAAACCAGCGCTTAGCTGAGGCACTCGTGATAGCTTTTCGATATCGAATATGGATTGGTACTTCGGCTCAAGACCCTTCAAGAAGCCCAAAAGACCAACTTTGCCAATTATCAAACCTTCATTGTTCTTAACGAGTACTGCTCTGAATGGCTCCTGACCAGCCGCTCTGAAGTCATTTGCTTTTTTTAGCAGGACTATTGCATCATACATCGATGCGTCTTCTTTGATACAAGGATACTGGCTTACAGGAATCATTATATCCTTGACTCTTTTATCGTACATCACTTCACCTTTACTTTTATTAATAATAATTATATTTCAATTTGGATATAAATTTATGTGATAGTATGCTAATTTATTACATTATATATGTTTAGTAAAACTATGTGTGATATTTTAGGTATAACTATATTTAATATTGGTAACTTATGGTAATGTTACGATGAGTTTTCATTGATTACTTTTTCCATATTATTTAAAATATTTTTCTTTTCAAAGTTGCTTTCATATTTTGTATTCACTATGTGTTTATTAATTATATTTCGTAATTTCTGAAATAACATTATTATTGGGGGGTAGTGTCTATTACTTTATCAAGTTGCAACAATGTGAAATAAAAGAATGATGTGAGTAATTTTTAATATTTCATTTTTCTTTGTAATAAGAAATATTTATCTTTATCTAAGATTGAGAAGGCAATAAAAAGTAAAAAACACTGAATTCATAGGAATATCATACAATGAACAATTATAAACATAATATTGTTTTATAATTCAATATAATACAACTATAATATCACGCTCCATGTTCCCAAAAAATAAAACATTATTAGCTCGAATACCTGGTTTTAAAGAAAAGTTCGATTACTTCGAAGAGCTATTGCGAAACAATGAAGAAACGCACAATGCAATGGGTGAGCTTTCCGAGGCTTTATCTTCGGGGCTGCCGTTTTCTTCGGGATTCGCTAACTCAAGGCTAAAAGCAATTTTCGAGCATACTGAAAACATGGCTCGGCTTCTGTGCAAAATGGAAGGGGAAAAATATTCTCCACTTTTGAATAAAATCCGTGAAATTCGCTTGGAGAGTGAAGTGGCTCTTGAGCCAAGAATTAAATGTCCGGATGGTTTAACTTGCCCAGATATTACTTGCGATAGTTGCGATAAAATTGAAAAGTTATACATCGATACACCATATGTCATTAATATAAAAGATGTTACCGACAAAGAGCAACTTTATGTCGGAGCAAAAATGGCACGCTTGGGCGAAATTAAAAATATTTTAAAAATTCCTGTACCTGAGGGTTTCTGCCT
>CAYLSY010000290.1:0-3495 GCA_964386275.1 uncultured Hyphomicrobiales bacterium | reverse complement strand
TCCACAATGGAAGGAAAATTTCTGTATGCTAACAATAAATTTATTAAAATGTTTAAGTATGATTCTCTTGAAGATTTATTAAAAACCACGGCTCTCGAACTATATGCTAATCCGATGGATAGAAATAAAATAATAAATATACTCAAGGAACATAAAAAAATTGAAGATTATGAAACGCAGACAAGAATTAAGGACGGCTCTATTATTTGGTTAAGTATTAATGCAGTATTAGTTTATGATAAAACGGAAAATAAGGACACAATGTTGGGTTTTATCAAGGATATTACTGAAAAAAAGAAAGCCGAAGCTGCATTACTTGAAAGTGAGGAGAAATACAGGGCGTTGATTGAAAACGCATTGGAAGGTATAATAATTGTCAGCCTCGAAGGCGAAGTATTGCTGGTCAACAAAGCTACAGCAAAAATTTTCGAAGCGCCCGATACAATGTTCTTTGTTGGCAGGAAAGTCTTTGAGCTTATGAAACCGGAATCCGTCGCAAAAGCTATCGAAGATTTCAACAACGTTATAAATGGAGTGGATTCTTATCTTGCCGAATATGAGTGTTACACGCTGACAGGCAAGGAAATATGTATTGAGAGCATAGGCAAGCGTATCATTTTTGACGGAAAAGACGCCGACATAGTCTCATTGCGGGATGTTACCGACAGAAAAAGAACCGAACAAGCAATAAAACAACTTAGTCAAAGAAATGAAGCAATTCTTGCATCAGTTCCAGACATAATAATGGAAGTTGACAACAACAAGATATATACTTGGGCTAACAGAGCGGGTTACGAATTCTTCGGCGATGATGTAATCGGCAGGCAAGCTGCTGAATATTTTGAAGGGGAGCAAGAAATATATTCGAAAGTTCAACCTCTTTTTGACGGCTATGAAGAAGTTATTTATATTGAAAGCTGGCAACGGCGGAAAGACGGCGAAAAAAGGTTGCTTGCTTGGTGGTGCAAAGTTCTTAAAGATATAAACGGGAAATCAATTGGCGCATTATCGACGGCTCGGGATATTACCGAAAGCAAAAAAGCTGAAATAGCCTTGATAGACAGCGAATCGCGCTTTCGCAGGTTTATGCAGAATTTCCCGGGTTTGGCTTATATTAAAGACTCATCCGGCAAAACGATTTATGCGAACGAAGGCTTTCAAACATATTTAGGGCTCGATATATCACAAATGATTGGCAAAACCAATGCCGATTTGTTCCCTGCCGAATTTGCAGAAAAGATAACCGAAGATGATAGCGCCATAATTGAGTCCGGCGAAGCTAAAATTTATGAAGAAGAGTTTGCTGGACGTTATTGGGCTTCATATAAATTTCCGATACATCAATCCGTTTCGAAACCGCTACTCGGCGGGCTTACTATTGATATTACCAAGATTAAGGATACCGAAAAGGAATTATATTCTCAGAAGCGATTCTTTGAGCAAATGTTTACTCAATCATCCGTCAGCACTCAGATTTTGGATAAAGACGGCTGGTGCGAGCGCATTAACCCTAAACTTAGCGAAATATTCGGCGTAGAGCCGGAATACATGGAAGGGAAAGTATATAACATATTCAAAGACGAAGGTATACGTCAAGGCGGAATTCTGCCTCTTTTGGAAAAAGTATTCAAAGAGGGAAAGACTGCCGAATGGGAAGTACACTTCGATATTGGTGTGGCTGCCGAATCCCAGAATATAAAGGTCAAGGAAAAGAAAAAAGTATGGTTTGCTAATTGGGCTTATCCAATTTTTGATGACAACGGTAACTTGACTAATGTCATTATTCAGCATACCGACATTACTAAACGCAAAGAGGCGGAAAAAGCACTGCGCGAAAGCCAAGAGCGTTATTTCAACTTTATTGCAAATGCCTTTGAAGGCATTTATCGAACGGAATTCGACAAGCCTATTGATACATCCTTGCCCGTCGAAGAGCAAATCAATGAAATCTATCGAAATGCATATATGGGCGAATGCAATTTGGCAATGGCTTCTATGTATAATATACCGACAATCGAAGAATTTGTCGGAAAGCGGTTGGTCGAATTTCATGGCGGCGCTCACAATCCGATTAATAGAGGCATGTTCCGCCGATTTATTGAAAATGGTTACAGATGCTTTGATGATGAATCAGAAGAAGTTAAACCGGACGGCAGTATTGTTCACTTTTCGTCTAATGCTGTTGGAATAATAGAAAATAATTATTTAATTAGAATTTGGGGCACTCAGGTTGACATAACCGAGCGAAAAAGATATCAAAGAGAAATTATCGAAGCAAAAGAAAAGGCAGAGCAAAGCGATAAGTTGAAAACTTCATTTTTACAAAATATGTCCCATGAAATTAGGACGCCTTTGAACGGAATAATGGGCTTTTCGACCTTGTTACTTGACTTCGAAAACCTTACCAATAGCGAGCGTAACGAATATATTGAGCTAATTCTTAGCTCTTCCAACAGATTACTTGGTATTGTCGACGATGTGTTGCATATATCGCGTATTGATACCGGATTACTAAAAATCAACAATTCTACCTTCCAATTGCAAGAAGTATTCCAATACTATTACTCCTTGTATTATGAAAAAACTTCGGCAAAAAATCTTGATTTAAAGATTAATTTTCCTGAAGACTGCAAAAATTTGGCAATTACAACCGATAAGGACAAACTCTATCAAATCATTTCCAACTTGATGAATAATGCTCTCAAGTTCACCGAAAACGGCTCGATTGAGTTTGGTTGCATCAAAGACAGCGATTCTTTCTCATTTTATATCAAAGATACTGGAATCGGAATTAAACAAGAGTATTTGGATAAAATTTTCGAGCGTTTCTGGCAATACGAAGCTTTTTCAAATAAAAAATTCGGCGGAACCGGGCTTGGTTTGTCAATAATCAAAGGATTAGCCGAACTGCTCGAGGCAGCAATCAAAGTTGAATCCGAGTATGGCGCTGGCTCTACGTTTATGATTTCATTTCCTAAATCTGCCGTTACTGAGAAAAATGAAGCTCGAACAACAAACCCGGCGCTGGAGAATTATGCCTTTGATTTATCGAACCTTAAAGTCTTGATTGTCGAAGACGAAGAGACGAATTATTTGTATTTGGAACGACTACTTCGGCGGGAAAAAGCAAATTGCACATGGGTGAAAAACGGCGCCGATGCTGTCGATATTGTCGAAAGAAATAGTTTCGATTTAATACTCATGGACTTAAAGATGCCGATTATGGACGGCTTCGAGGCAACGCGGCGCATTAAAAATATTAAACCGGATATGCCGATTATTGCTCAAACAGCTTATTCGCACCAGGATGAACGCGAAAAAGCTTTGTCGGCTGGATGTATCGATTTTATCAGTAAGCCTCTTAAGAAAGATGTGTTCTACAAAATTCTGCATAAAATTATGCTGAGCAAATATGGGAGGAATGTTTAACATGGATTATCATCCCAGATCCAAAATACGAATTTGCATTTGTGGCAAAAAGCATCTAACTTGCGA
>CAYLSY010000289.1:0-3504 GCA_964386275.1 uncultured Hyphomicrobiales bacterium | reverse complement strand
AATCAAGGTTGAGGTATTACATTCATTATGTAGCGAATATTCTGATAACCGCCAAATTTTGTTGTTTTGACGGCTATCTGAATATTTATCTAAATTTTTAATAATAAATGATTAGATATTAAGTAATAATCCGCAGGCAGCAATCACAAGTAATGTGATGACAAGAAGTGTAATATACTTTTTTCTCATAATTTACTCCTATTCTATGTTTGCGGCTTGTTCGCGAATTCTTTCGATTTCTTCTTTTGCTGAAACGACGCTTTGGGAAATATCTGCATCGTCGCTTTTAGAGCCGATTGTGTTGATTTCACGATTCATTTCCTGGAGCAAGAAAGTCATTTTGTTGCCGACCGGCTCTTTAGCCTTCATTAGTTCGTAAAAGAACTTGATGTGCGAACGCAATCGAGTAATTTCCTCGGCAACGTCGAGTTTATTTGCCATTAGAACGATTTCCATTTGCAGGCGCTGCTCGTCGATTTCGTCGTTTTCAAATAGCTGGGCAATACGCTCGCGAATACGCTCTTTTTCGGCTGCCACCCGTCCATTTGCAACGCTTTCGACTTTATCGACAATGTCCGAGAGCTTTTTTATCCGGTTCTGAAGGTCTTTCAAAATGCTGTGTCCTTCGTTTTGGCGCATTTTGTCGAGCGAACGCAGGGCGTCGATAATCGCTTTGCGCACGGATTTCCACTCGTTTTCGCTGAGCGAACTTTCTTCTTTTTCGAAGAAGAAATCGGAATATTTAAGCAAGTGGTCTAAAGTTACTTCGCCTTTAAGCTTCAATTTCAGATTAAGCTTCTTGATTTCGCCTAAACAAGCTGCAGCGGACTTTTCGTTGAAAACAAGTTTGTCTTTGACGTTCTCGTAAACAAGGTTCAAACTGACAGTTACGCTGCCTCGAACAAGAAACTGCTTGACGATGTCGCGAATTTCAAGTTCTTTGAACTGCACAGCCTTGGGCAACCTGCAGTTAATATCCAAAAACCTTGCGTTGAGAGATTTTATTTCGGCTGTAATTTGCAAAGCTCTTTCTATGAGTTCCACTCTGCCGTAGCCTGTCATGCTTTTCAACATATTTTTGCCGTATCTTTCGTTAATGATTCTTAGTTTAAATATTTTTTCTGCTTACTAAGGATTAACTTACAAAATTAATACTTTTCGACATAAATAAATAAAATAAAAAATATTTTTTGAATTAAAGAAAAAAAGCTATAACTTTGTAGTTCTATAATTTGCAAGAAAAAATAATAAGGTTAAGAAAACAAATTCAAACATAAATCAGAGGAACACCATGAGCATACGTCGTATCTATGAGACGACATTCATAGTAAATGCAGCAATTGAGGACGCCGACGTTGAGGCTGTGATTTCTAAAGTATCAGGTTATATCGAAAACAACGGGGGACAAATAAACGAGATTAACCGCTGGGGACGTCGCCGCTTGGCTTATCCAATCAACAAAAAGTATAACGGCTATTATGTGCATTTCGTTTTTGAAGCGAAACCAGCGCTGGTGCCGATTCTCGAACGTTTCCTCGTTCTCGAAGACACTGTTTTGCGGCATTTGACGCTCATCCTTCCGAAGAAATTAAAAGACTACAGGGTTAAGGTAGCCCTCGAAACCGGCAGGACCTACGATTCAGCATTTATCGATGCTGATAAAGCGGAAAAAGAAAAGAACGAAAAAGCCGAAGCCGAAAGTACAACTACCCAATCGGCTAAAGTCGTAAAAGCCGCCAAGACTGAAGAACCAGCCAAGACTGAACCGATTGAACCCAAGGAAGCTGTTATGGACACAACTGAAGAAAATAAAGAAGCATAATCTTTACTAATATTGATTCAGCGGAATTTTCCCTCATTGAGTTTAGAAAATAATTTATGAGTTAGTAAAATGAAAATAATCTTAAGACAAAATATCGAGAATCTCGGAAAAATCGGAGAACTGGTAACAGTCAAAGACGGTTACGCCCGCAATTATTTGATTCCCCGCAGCTATGCTTATTATGCTTCGGAAAAAGCGATAAAAGCGCTCGAAGTAGAAAAAAAGAAATATGCCAAGCGCATTGCAAAAGAAAAAGCCGACGCCGAAATTATCGCCGCAAAACTATCAGAACTTCAAATTTCAATCCCGATGAAAGTCGGCGAAGAAGGCAAGCTCTATGGCTCGGTTACTTCGCAAATGATTGCCCAAGAGCTTTCAATTCGAGGTTTCGAAATTGACAAGCGTAATATAGTTATCGATGAATCAATTAAAAACCTCGGTGTGTTCGATATTAAGGTCAGACTTCACCAAGAAGTTATAACCCCACTCAAAATCTGGGTTATCAGCGAAGAATAAGAAGAATATTCTGTACAGTATATTTTTAAAAGCAACATTAAAGAATAGTTTAATGTTGCTTTTGTGTGTTTGGCATGTCCAATTACGATAAGGTGTTATACCATTTCCTTCCTGAAATGAATCATATACAATTATTGAAGTCGCTTGTATAATCGCTCTCATCCGATGACTTGAAGTTATCGGATGAGTTAAATATGTGTTGTTTCAACCCAAAAACTCAATAGACAAATCGCATTGTTTCTAGTTTTTTGATTATAGATGACTTATCAAGATATTTCTTTTTTCCCCTTTTTCAAAGGGGTAGGGGGATTTTCTTGATTGGCAGCCATTTTTTGTACATTTTCTTTTTCTAATGCGTAATCTGGGTTCAAGTAAGTGGCGGTTGACATTTTTCGAGCGTATAAAAACGTATTAAATGAACAATGTGAGTATTAAATCTAATTCTTTTTCTATTAAAATAGAATCCCATGCCACAGCGAATTACGAGTCTCCAGCTTTCGTAGTCCTGCTTTCGTAGTAACGATACTTATCAATTAAGTTTTTTAAATAGCGTTCCCTCAATTCACATTATACTTACAGATTTCGACTGACAGCCGATTTCAGTTTTTTTGTTTCTGTATTATTGATTATTTTTATTATTTAAAAAAATTGAAAATCGGAATTAGAGTATTAATCGTAACTGATTACGTTTATCAATCTTATGATTACATCAGCAAATAACTGCGGACAAGCAAGGCGGCTGAAAGCGCTTTTCCTTACGCCTCGATTTCCCTATCCCCTTATTGGAGGAGATAGGATAAAATCTTATTATTTGCTGAAGCATCTTGCCAAGCAACATGATACTTACTTGATTACTTTTAATCACGGCGGCCCTGCTTCAGATTCTCAAATCGCAGCAATTAACGCAATTGGCGTAAATGTAACATCAATTCCTCTTAATCCGAAAAAAGCAATACTCAGAACCGGTTTAAACTTGTTTCTGTATCCACTCGAAATTGTATTTTATACTCAACCTGAATTTTTAAAGGCAATAAAAGAACTAAATAGCAGTATTCAATTTGATATCGGATTTGCTTTCTTTATGCGGACAGCAGAATATATTAAAGATTACGCATTTAAAAAAGTACTGATAAGCGAAGATTGCCGCACGCTATACCAATATCGTT
>CAYLSY010000288.1:0-3539 GCA_964386275.1 uncultured Hyphomicrobiales bacterium | reverse complement strand
AACTAAAAATTAAAAAAAGAAAAAATCTATTGTGCGCTTAGGCGTTTTTCCCTAAGGAAAATAAATATATTTTATATATTAGCGCATATATCTTTAAATTTCAATCTGTTACTATATCAAAAGCGGTAATCTCCAATTATCTCATGCTCTGATAAATACCGATTTTGTTTTTTGCATCGTAAATCTTGTTAATCAATACTTTTGTAGATTGCTCCGAAATATTTAAAAAGGTTTTCGGGTAAAAGCCAATCCAGACAATAAGCAATACAATCGGCACAAGTTCCAGCCATTCACGCTTGTGTAAGTCCGGCAAATTCCTGTTTTCAGCATGTGTAACAACTCCGAACATCACCCGTTGGAACATCCATAGCAAATAAGCGGCGGCAAAAATTACTCCAGTCGTCGCAAAAACCGTATACCAAATTGAATCATATATCGGCGATGAAAACGCCCCAAACAATGTCAAATATTCGCCAACGAACCCGTTTAAACCCGGTAATCCGACCGATGCGAGCATAGCGATTGCAAAAAATGCCGAGAACCGCGGCATTATGCGGGCAATTCCGCCGTAATCCGCTATCAGCCTTGTATGCCGGCGTTCGTAAAGAATGCCAACGCACAAGAATAGCATGCCAGTCGAAAGCCCATGGTTCACCATTTGAATGATTCCGCCTTGAATTCCCTCGACCGTCATCGAAAATATTCCAAGCACAACAAATCCCAAATGGCTAACCGATGAATATGCAACCAGCTTTTTAACGTCCTGCTGAACCAGCGAAACAAGCGCCCCATAAATAATTCCTATGACGGCAAGCACAGCAATAACCGGCGCAAATTCAATGGACGCTTCGGGGAATAAATCCAAATTGAAGCGAACCAAACCGTAAGTTCCCATCTTAAGTAAAACACCTGCCAAAATGACCGAACCGGGAGTAGGAGCCTCGGTGTGTGCGTCCGGCAGCCAAGTGTGCAAAGGAAATAACGGCACTTTAATGCAGAACGACAGCGCAAAAGCTAAAAAGAGCCAGCTTTGAATTTTCATCGGAATCGGGAATGATTCCAAAGCGCTGCGTATGGCAACAAAGTTGGTTGTAAAACCTGATGTATTATGAATTATATTTGTTCCGACGTAGTATCCGAGCCAAACAATTGCCGCAAGCATGAATAACGAGCCAACCACGGTAAATATAAAAAATTTTACAGCAGCATAAATACGTTCTTTACCGCCCCAGATTCCAATAATGAAATACATCGGTATCAGGATAATTTCCCAGAAAATGTAGAATAAGAACAAATCAAGCGAAACGAACACTCCAATCATTGCAAATTCGAGCAGCATAAGCATAAAATAGTATTCTTTTTCGCGTTTTCCGATTGCTCCAAATGACGATAATAGCGCTATCGGAGTAATAAACGTTGTCAGCAAAACCAATAACATCGACATGCCGTCAATTCCGATACGTAAACCAGAATCGAATTGTGGTATCCACACAGATTCGAAGTAAAATTGAAATGTCCCATCTGCAGAATTAAACTGTGATAATAAGATTAATGACGACACAAATGCAGCCAAAGAAAATCCCAAGGCAATGCCTTTGATTAACTTAGCATTATTCTTATTGATAAGTAAAATGATTAAGGATGAAACAATCGGTATAAAAAGCGTCGTAAAAAGCGCTGCCATAATTTACCTGTTTTTTAAGATAATGAATATTCAATTAAAGTCTAATACTTCATATTACACTCTGAGCTGCCATTCCGGCTATTCGTGTTTACATCAACATCAAATATAGTAAAATTGCGATAATACCCGCAACCATTAACATTCCATATTTTTGTATGATACCACTTTGCAAGAATTTCAGTATTTCTCCGAGTTTCATTGTCAAAGCGGCAGTTCCGTTGACTATTCCATCGATAATTCCGACGTCAAAGCCCTTCCAGAGCAGTTTTCTCGAGCCGTTTTTAATTCTGTTGACTAACAATCCATTATAAAGTTCGTCAATCCAATATTTATTCCAAAGCATTGAATGGAATGGTTTTAATGATTTTGTGATTGCTTTCGGCTTGGTCCAATTTGGGTCGGAGTAGAACCTTTTAGCAATAATAATTGCCATCACAGCTATAACAACGGAAACCAGCATGAACACATACTCAATCGCATGAATCGAATGCCCTTCAGTTACATTCAAGATTTTCTCACTTTCGTGGAATACAGGCGCAAGCCACGATTCTAATATATTCGGATGTTCCGATGCCCAAAAACCTAAAGCATACGGCACTCCTAAAAAACCACCCAGAGCTGATAAAATTGAAAGAACAACTAAAGGAATGGTCATCGTTTTCGGTGCTTCGTGCGGATGAACATGTTTGTGGTCGAAACGTTCTTCGCCAAAAAACACAAGATAAACGAGACGGAACATATAAAAAGCCGTACAAAAAGCCGCTAAAGCCAACACAAGCCATCCAAACCATCCACCTTTGCTGAATACGCTCCACAAGATTTCGTCTTTCGAAAAGAAGCCGCTGAAAAACGGTATGCCTGAAATAGCAAGTGTCGCTACGAAAAATGTTTTGAATGTCCAAGGCATATGGCTTTTGAGTCCGCCCATTTTCTTTATGTTCTGTTCTTCATGCAATCCGTGAATGACTGCTCCTGCTCCAAGGAAAAGCAAGCCTTTGAAGAATGCGTGCGTCATAACATGAAATACAGCCGCAGAAAACGCTCCCACACCCAGAGCTGCAAACATGAATCCGAGCTGGCTAACGGTTGAATATGCCAGAACTTTTTTAATATCGTTTTGCACAATTCCTATTGTCGCAGCCCACAAAGCCGTGGCTATACCGATTATTACGACGACGTTCATCGCGACAGGCGACAATGCGAATAATACCGACGAACGGGCAATTAAAAATATACCGGCGGTAACCATCGTTGCTGCATGAATCAATGCCGAAACCGGAGTCGGACCAGCCATTGCGTCCGGCAGCCATACTGCTAGCGGGATTTGAGCCGACTTGCCGGTGCAGCCTAAAAACAGCAACAGTGTTATTGCTGTTATAATGCCAGTAGCATAGAAGCTATCAGCTGAATCGGCAGCCGAAGACATGACCCCTGAATAATCGAGCGTTCCGAATGTAATGAAAATCAAGAACATAGCGATAATAAAGCCGAAATCTCCGATTCTGTTAACAATGAAAGCTTTCATCCCTGCATCGCCTGTCCAAGTTATGTTTACGCCGTCAAATTTTCTATCATACCAAAAGCCGATAAGCAAGTATGAGCAAAGCCCGACTCCTTCCCATCCAAGAAAAGTCAGCAGGAAGCTGCTTCCAAGCACCAGATTGAGCATCATGAAGATAAACAGGTTCATATATGCAAAGAATCGAGAAAAGGAGCGGTCGCCGTGCATATATCCGATTGAATACACATGAATGAGAAACCCGACGCCAGTTACAACCATCGAAAACATTACTGACAGCCGGTCTATTTGATATGCGAAAGATACATCAAGACTTCCGGTCGTAATCCATTGAAA
>CAYLSY010000287.1:0-3584 GCA_964386275.1 uncultured Hyphomicrobiales bacterium | reverse complement strand
CAACATCATTTTTATTTTATTTTTCAGAGGGGTAATGTCCGTAAATTTGTGTAAAAATAATTAAGGTGTCGCTCCAAAAGATTTAATTTGCAATAGGTGGCGTTTGCCACTTTTCAAGCGTAAACAATTTGAATTAAAAGAAACACGCACATAATTATATTATTTCATTTTCCTTTATAATAGAAAAAATATAAGAAGATTATGCGGCACTTTAATATACTTATTCTATTCATCAAACAACAAAGCCGAAATCATATTTTCCAATGACTCCGGCTTTGACACTTATTTGCAATCGCTTGCCTATTCTTGTTCCATGGTGGCGCGATGTTGGCGTCTTTGAGCTTTAAGGCGGGAAAGCCTCTTCTCGACCGACGGTTTCATAAAAGCAGTTCTTTTTTTGTACTCACGCAATACTCCGCTGCGTTCGTATTTTTTCTTGAAACGTTTTAACGCACGGTCGATATTCTCGTTAGTTTGAATGGTAACGCCTATCAAGTTTTTTCACCACCTTTCGTATATGCCGGATACAATGCTGCCGACTCAGCGATTATAGTTATTTTAAATTTTCAATTAAACGTTTTTCGTTGTTTTTCTCGAAATGGACGACAATAGCCCTTCCGCCGTTGCTTGTAACTTCCTTGGCGCGGACAATTCCGACATCTTCCCAAATTGCATGGTAAATCACGTCGCCGATTTGGTATTCTTCGCGGGGATTATACTTGCGTGCATCTTCGCGCGAAATATGAATAATTGCGCTCGATTTGTCGGTTTCGGCTTCTATCGCATCGAGGTTAATCAACTGAGAGTGCCGGCTGCGAGTGCATCGCGCCCACTGATGGCGGCCGGTTTCCGTTTCGATTGGCTCGCCGACGAGCTCATGCTTGGTCTCGCGCATTAAAAACGGCGAGTAGAGGGTAACATATTTTGCTCTTCGGGATCTTTTTCTTCCAGCCATAATTGTATTTTTCAATAAAAACTTAGACTTTTTGCAAAAGTTGCATTTTATTTTTACAAAAATACAAAATTATTTGAGAATTATCAAGTTTTAATTATATTTATAGTTTTCCTTTTGACATAATTTCTTTCAAACGGGAAATAATTGGTATGGGAGTCGGGTCAACCTTGTTGAGCATGGCAAGATAAAAGCTAACCCAGTCGCCAAGACAAATCATATCAAATATCCGCGCTAAAAGCCCTCTTGCTTCGCTTTCCAACGATAAAAAAGCATGAGCATCTTCGCTGTGAAGCTTGTCGATTGCATTCATTCTCGCTTTGATTTTCGGATGATCTGTCGAATCGCTCAGACACACAATCGAAAAGCGTTTGTCAATTTTTTCCGGAAATTGCCAGCCATTGATTTCATTGTGGTTCGATTCAGGTAACAATGCGGTGAACGCAAAATTCTTGGAGTTCTCCTGAATCTGGCATCGCCATCGAAAACCAACCGCTTCCATTGCTCCGCAGCCGCTGTATAATATCGGAATACTACCATGAATTTTTGAGGCTACTATATAAGCTGGCTTCTGACTAAGTGTTAACAAAGCATACTCGTTAGCCTTTCTTTCGAACATCTCAAGGCAATCGGAAATTTCTCTTTCAATTAGTTCAACACTAACTTCATCCATCGTTTTCGAACGCATGAGCAGATATAACATCGGGAAAAACGAATAACCAAGCGCTGCACGAGGCTGCATTCCGCCGGGGATAGTTATCAGCGGATAGCCGTATTTATTGGCTCTTTCGCTCAGTTCGCCGCCGGAGCTGATGCAAACGATGCGTTTGGCGCGCCGACGCACGATTTCGAGCGATTCGAGCGTCTCTTCGGTATTGCCGGAGTATGAGCTAACAATTACGTTTGTATTTTCATTGAAATTGTGATGTAGGCGATAATCTCTGTTAACATTAATAGTAATGTCGTTTTCTACCGGCAAATTTTTGATGTAACCGCGCAGCAAATCGCCGCCTATTGCCGAGCCGCCCATGCCGAGAATTAGAAATTCCTTAGACGGAAATGGATGCGGGAAACCCGGACATTCCTTGCCGATTGCACAAGCCGAGCGAGCCTGCTCGCCAAAATCAAGCAGAGCCTTAGCCATGCCCTGCGAATCCAACTCGTTACGTAAATCGTATAGCGATGTTTCTGTCATCATTCAAACTTAAAAATTCAATAATTACAAAATTGTAGATAATCATTGATAAATGCAAGAAATATCATTTTCTAAATGAAAACCATCAAGCATTATTCTGGCTTATTCGAAATCATTCTTTGTCTGAAACATGATTTTTAGGTTTTGATGATATGATATTTTTAAATTTCCAATTAAATAATAATTTTGATAATTAGAATATTTATTTTTAATTTAAATTTGAGTATGTTACTGATTTTACAGAGACATCTTTACAATATTATAAACAGGCAAGAAACCCAAGAGCAAGTATCAGCGAGTAATCCGAACTACCAAAGAAAAAAACAGCTCAATCGTTGAGCTGAATAATAAATATCTCTTTTAAAACATATTTTGAGGTTATTTATGAAAAGATTCTTTGTTTTAGCGCTCTCAGCGCTGTTTCTCGCACTCGGGTGGGGGGTAGCCCTTGCTCAAGTGGAACCTTGTGATTCACAAGTAGACCCTTGTTATGGAACAGATTGGGATAAAGGTGTCAAAACAGAAATGTACACTCCTACTTGCGAAGCTACAATTGTGTATTATTATAGAAAATGTGGCATTCCACCTAATGAAATTTATGAATTTCAAATTGTCGGTATACGTTTAATAGGCGACTGCCCTAATTGGGTTAGCATTTCTTTATTAAACTGGGCAACACAACAAGTGGTAAATGATTTGAAAATATATCCTCCATATGTATCACCACAATGTTCAGACTATTGGCGCTCGGCAATAGCTTCCTGCTGGTCATCAATATACTATGGTGATGCAGCTTCGGTTACGGATCCAAACTGGCCGATGTTTCCTGAAATTCCACCGGGATATATTTTGCCTGCGCCAAACTCACTTTTACATATATTGGCTCCATGCCACGGCGGTGAGTGCTGCTCCCAAAGGCTTAGAATTTGTATAATTGATGAATTAGGTGGCCGTTCAATTACAACCCTTGAGTTCGTTTCGACAGCAGGCAATTGTGAAAATGCTACTATTTATGAAGAATTTGCAGAGAAAGCAATATCTTACACTCCTTGCACTCCGATTTGCGATGAACTCGTTTTCGAGCGCAGGAGTGATTTGAATATTAATAATCCATCAAACATGTTAATTGAGCATAACATTAACTCCAAGACAGGCAATTTGGATTATTCTATAACTTCAAGCGATGCCTGCACAATCACATACAAGATTTATGACTTAATCGGAAATACATTATCATCGAAAGATATATCTATCAGCAGCGGCACAAACTCGTTCGAGATTGATTTATCGCAGTTGAAAAGCGGCGTTTATATTATCAGCTTTAGCTCAGACGGCGACACAATACACACAAATAAAGTTATGATTACGGAATAATATATAACTATTTGAAAAACAAGAACCTCCCCTACCCCTCCTTAGTAAGGAGGGGAAAATTTG
>CAYLSY010000286.1:0-3595 GCA_964386275.1 uncultured Hyphomicrobiales bacterium | reverse complement strand
ATAATAGATAATCAAAATAATCGGAAAGATAATCAAAACAATCGCAATAAATTACTATGTCTCAATAAATACAAGGGATTATGCTTTGTTAAACTACCTCAAATCAACAATCCTTAGCAAAATTGTTATGGCAATTACCGGCGGAATAATCGTATTGTTTCTGTTCGGTCATGCAATCGGCAACCTGCAAATGTTTGCTGGCGCCGATGTCTATAACAATTACGCCTACTTTCTGCAAAGTCTCGGCGAACTGCTGTGGGTCATACGTATTGTGTTGTTTGTGTGCTTAGTGTTGCACATAATTACATCGGTGAGGCTCAAATTGCAGAATCTTGGAGCTAAACCCGTTAAGTATCATGTGAAAAACTATATGAAGGCTAAACTAACAGCCCGCACCATGATTTGGACGGGTATACTGATTGGTTCATTGCTGGTTTACCACATTCTGCATTTTACTGCCGGAACGACAAATCCCGACCAATACAAGCATTATGAGTATTACGGCAAAAATGCCAAGCTATTGGGCGAATACCCGACCGGCAAAATCAACTACGAAGGCAAACAATATGCCGAAGCCGACGGAATTGAAATACTATTTAAGCGCCATGATGTTTATAAAATGGTTGTTCTCGGTTTCCGCGAACCGCTGATTTCGCTTGCTTACATCATCTTCGTATTGATGGTCGGTTTTCATCTTAGCCATGCAATTCAAAGCGCATTCCAAACGCTCGGGTTCAACCATCCGCGCTACTTTCCGAAAATCGAAAAAGCCAGCGTGGCGCTTTCAACGCTGCTTGTACTGTGTTTTGTTTCCGTTCCGATTGCTGTTTTATTACGTATTGTGGGAGGTGCAGTATGACACTTGATTCAAGAATACCCGACGGCGCTTTGAAAGACAAGTGGGACAAGCACCGCTTCGAAATGAAGCTCATTAATCCCGCAAACCGCCGTAAATATAAAATATTGATTGTCGGAACAGGTTTGGCAGGAGCTTCGGCTGCGGCAAGTTTAGGCGAACTCGGCTACAACGTCGAAGCGTTCACATATAACGACAGCGCACGCCGCGCCCATAGCATCGCCGCTCAAGGCGGTATCAATGCAGCAAAAAATTATACGAATGACGGCGACAGTATCTGGCGTTTGTTTTATGATACTATAAAAGGCGGAGACTTTCGCTCCCGAGAAGCAAATGTTTACCGTTTGGCGCAAGTATCGAACAATATAATTGACCAGTGCGTAGCGCAGGGAGTGCCTTTTGCCCGCGAATATGGCGGATTGCTCGACAACCGTTCGTTCGGCGGTGCACAGGTATCACGCACGTTTTATGCCCGCGGACAAACGGGTCAGCAGTTGCTTTTGGGCGCTTATTCGGCTCTAATGCGTCAAGTAGGCAAAAAGACCGTAAAAATCCATACTCGCATGGAAATGCTCGATGTTGTCGTAATCGACGGTTTCGCTCGCGGTATCGTAACTCGCGACCTTGTTACTGGAAAAATCGAGTCCCATTGGGGCGATGCCGTCGTTTTAGCTACCGGAGGTTATGGTAATGTGTTCTATCTTTCAACTAATGCTCAAGCTTGTAATGTAACAGCGGTTTATCGCGCTTATAAAAAAGGCGCTTGTTTTGCCAATCCTTGCTTTACGCAGATTCACCCAACTTGTATTCCGGTTAGCGGCGACCATCAATCGAAATTGACTTTGATGAGCGAATCGCTGCGTAATGACGGACGCATTTGGGTGCCGAAAAACAAAGGCGATAAGCGTCCGCCGAACGAAATACCTGAAAACGAGCGTGATTATTACCTTGAGCGCAAATATCCGAGTTTCGGCAACCTTTCGCCGCGTGATATTTCATCACGTTCGGCAAAGGAAGTATGCGACGAAGGTCGCGGCGTAAGCGCTACGGGTTACGGCGTTTACCTTGATTTTGCAGATGCCATTGAGCGGCTCGGCAAAAAAGTAATCGAAGAGCGCTACGGCAATTTATTTGAAATGTATGAGCGAATCACCGGCGACGACCCGTATACTACGCCGATGATGATTTATCCAGCATCACACTACACAATGGGCGGTCTTTGGGTCGATTACAACCTAATGTCTACCATTCCCGGTCTGCACGTAATCGGCGAAGCTAACTTTTCGGACCACGGCGCAAACCGATTGGGCGCAAGCGCGCTAATGCAGGGTTTGGCTGATGGTTATTTCGTTTTGCCGTATACGATTGCGCATTTTCTTGCATCGAACAAACTCGAAAAAGTCGATACTTCGCACTCGGAATTTAAAAAAGCGGAAACTGATTCGAGCGATAAAATCAAAAAACTAATGTCAATTAAGGGTAAGAAGACTCCGAATGAGTTCCATCGCGAACTTGGAGCTATCATGTGGGATTATTGCGGTATGGGACGCAACGAAGCCGGATTGAAAAAGGCTTTGGAACTAATTCCGCCATTACGCGACGAATTTTGGAAGAATGTTACCGTTACCGGCAGCGAGGCAGATTTGAACATCGTGTTGGAAAAAGCCTTGCGGGTTGCCGATTTCCTCGAATTTGCCGAAGTCATGCTCTGGGATGCCTTGGAGCGAAACGAATCTTGTGGCGCCCACTTCCGCGAAGAGCATCAATATCCCGACGGCGAAGCCAAACGCAACGATGAGGAATTTGCCCACGTTGCCGCATGGGAGTTCAAAGGCGTTGGCGAAAAACCCATTCGCAATATTGAACCGCTTATTTTTGAGAATGTGAAATTAGCCGTAAGGAGTTATAAATAATGAAACTAACACTTTATATTTGGCGACAAAAAAATGCGCAGGACAAAGGTTTCATGGAAAAACACGAGCTGGCTCATGTCAGCGAGGACATGTCTTTCCTCGAAATGCTCGATGTTTTGAACGAAGGGCTGATTCACCAAGGCAAAGAACCTGTTGCGTTCGACCACGACTGCCGCGAAGGTATTTGCGGGGCATGTTCGCTCACTATCAACGGCTCGCCGCACGGACCCGAAAAGGCAACTACCACTTGCCAACTTCATATGCGCAAATTCAAAGATGGCGATTCAATCTATATCGAACCATTCCGTTCGAAAGCATTCCCTGTAATCAAGGACTTGATTGTCGATAGAACCGCATTCGACCGTATTATGCAGGCGGGCGGTTTCGTCAGCGTCAATACCGGCGCGCCGCAAGACGCCAATGCTCTGCCGATTTCGAAGGAAAAGGCTGATTTGGCAATGGATGCCGCTGCCTGTATTGGCTGTGGAGCATGCGTTGCAGCGTGTCCAAACGGCGCGGCAATGTTGTTTGTTTCGGCAAAAATGGAGCAGCTCAACCAACTGCCTCAAGGTCAACCCGAGCGCAAACGCCGCTCGCTTGCGATGGTTCGGCAGATGGAAGCCGAAGGCTTCGGCGCCTGCACCAACTTCTACGAATGCGAAGCAGTCTGCCCGAAGCAGATTTCGGTAAGGTTTATTTCGATGATGAATCGCGATTTCCTGAAGGCGACGCTGGCGGAAGTGAAGAAGTAGATTAATAATGGTTTACAATTATAGGGTTTAGTTTACAATCTAAACCCTATATTTTATATATATTTATTAATTTA
>CAYLSY010000285.1:0-3598 GCA_964386275.1 uncultured Hyphomicrobiales bacterium | reverse complement strand
TTACAAAGGATATTTATGTCTGACAAGAACAAAGAACAACCGAACCAACAACAAATCAACGTCGAACTTAGCGAAAAAGAAGCCGAAGGTATATATTCTAATTTGGCGATAATTTCTCATTCGCCTGCTGAATTTGTAATCGATTTCACCCGCGTCATGCCCGGAGTGCCCAAAGCCAAGGTGCACGCAAGAATAATAATGACTCCGCAACATGCCAAATTATTGATGAATGCAATGATGGATAACATCTATAAGTATGAACAACAATTCGGTGAAATCAAAATCGACCGTTCGGCTAACACTTTTCCCGGAATTCCGGGCAATCCCAAAGTCAACTAAATATGCACTCAGGAAATTTTGTTTTAATATTGCACACCCATCTGCCGTGGGTTTTAAACCACGGAACATGGCCACATGGCGTCGATTGGCTCAACGAAGCCGTTGCCGAATGCTATATCCCTCTGCTTAACGCATTCAACGATTTATCCGACGAAGGCATACTTCCGAAGGTTACAATCGATATTTCGCCTGTGCTGTGTGAGCAATTGGAACATCCTTCGTTCAAAAAAGTATTTTTGGATTACTGCGACGAAAAAATCGCAGCCGCCAAGGAAAATGAACGGGATTTCAGCGCATGGGGATGGGATGCTCATCATATATATTTAACTCAATATTGGCAGCAATGGTATACCGCACGCAGAAACGACTTTGAAAACCGGTATAAATGCTCTATTGTGTCTGCATTAAAAAAGCTACAGGACGAAGGAGCTATCGAAGTTATGACTTGCGGAGCCACACACGGCTACCTGCCGCTGCTCGGCACCGAGCGCAGTATCAATCTGCAAATCAAGGCTGCGGTTGAAAACTATAACAAATATTTCAATCGAATGCCCCGCGGCATTTGGCTGCCGGAGTGCGCCTATCGCCCGTCTTACAATTGGAAATCAATGATTCCGGTGCATCCATTCCATATTGAACGACTTCGCCCCGGTATCGAGCAATTTCTATCGAGGCACGGTATTGAATACTTTATTACAGACGAGCCGCTGACGGCCCGCGCTCAATATATCGGCGCTTTTACCGATATTTTCAAAGACCGGATTGTTACGGCTAATTCTCAGTCTTTCAACAGCAAAGAGCATAGTTTTTCAAATTCCCCACTCGAGCTGTTCAATGTAAGCTCAAGCGAAAAAATCGAGTACGGCACTGCTGTCGCTTTCACAAGGCATCGAAACATTGCCCTGCAGGTCTGGAGCGGCGAAATCGGCTATCCGGGCGAACCGGATTACCTGGATTTCCACAAAAAGCATCTTGGCTCGATGCTCCGATATTGGCGTGTAACCGATAACAAAGCAGATATGATGTATAAACAGCTTTACCATCCCGATTGGATTTGGAAAAAAATTGATTTGCAGGCGAACCATTTCATACATCATATTGAAAACACTTTGAACTGGAATCAAAGACAAACAGGAAAATTCGGCACTCTTTGCGTTCCGTTCGATACGGAATTGTTCGGACATTGGTGGTTCGAAGGTCCCGAGTTCATTAAAGCGGTTATTAAAGGCTTATACTATTCTCCTTACGTCAAAACCGCAACAGCTTCGGAAAGCATGTTCAGAATGAAACCTTTGGAAATTGCGCGTTTGCCCGAAGGCTCATGGGGCAAAAACAATAACCACGATGTCTGGAGCAATCCGGATACAATATGGACATGGGAATCATTATACAATAATGAAAACAGATTAACGGATATTTTTCATAAAGTCGATGCCCACAATTCCGAAGGCACGCTTAGAAGAATTTTAACTCAAACATTACGCGAATTCATGCTTCAGCAATCTTCGGATTGGCAATTTCTTATCACGACGCAATCCGCAAGGGATTATGCCGAACAGCGCTTTTCGTTCCATCACTCGGATTTCAACCGCCTTTGCGATATTGCCGAGAAATACCATGCCACAGGGGAATTGGAAGCAAATGACGAAAAAATACTTATCGAATGCGAGAATCGCAATAGCGTTTTTACCGAACTCAATATCGATTGGTGGACAGAATAATTGGAATGTATTTTTTACGAAGGAGAATTGCAGGAAAATGCAATCATCGAGGCTCCCGAAAGCGAAATCAAACACATTCGGGCTCTTCGACTGAGCGAAGGCGACAAACTGAACGTTACAAACGGCAAAGGCAGCTTTGCCGATGCGATTATTTCAAAATCAGATAAATCAGGAGTGTCGATTTGCCTGCAAAATATATGCTTCGGACAAGGCGAGACTGGTTTTCGGTTCGGTTTGGCATTTGGAATATTATCGAAACTTGATTATTTTGAATATGCCTTCCAAAAGGCAATTGAATTGGGAATAACGGATTTTTATCCGTTAACAGGAAAATATGTTCAAAAAAGTTGTATCAATAGCGCTCGTTTGTCAATGAAGGCTATAGCAGCCATAAAACAATCGAAACGCTCGACATTGCCAGTAATCCATTTTCCTATGAATATTAATGATGTTCTTGGCGAATGGAATAACGAATCGTATGTTATTTTAGCCGACGAATCCGGCAATTCTCCAACTAAACAAAAATTGAACGGCAAGCCGCGATTGGTTTTTGTCGGCTGCGAGGGCGGATTTTCGGATGATGAACAAAAAACGATTACCAACGACCCGCGAACAATCGTTTGGAATCTCGGAAACAGACGGTTAAGGGCTGAGACCGCTGCAGTACTTGCAGTGGGAATTGCTTCGCTGATTTAATTATGAACTAATTTAATAATTTGCTATGACTGAGCTATATTGGTATAAATGCAAGGGCGGAATTTGGTGCGAGCTGCAAAAGCTCGATTTAACTCACAAACATCTTCAAGATATGAAAGGCGTCTATGTTATGTGGGTCGAAAAAGGCGCTAACAAAAGCGTTATCAAAGTAGGTAACGGCAGTATAGCCACGGAACTTGAAAAAAGCAAGCGCGAACTTGCCATTATGGCTTTTTTCAGCCATGGATTGAAAGTGTCATGGGCTGAAGTATCTTCATTAAAAATGAAGAACATACACCGTTACTTAGTCAACAAGCTGGAGCCTAAAATTACAGAAAATACTCCCGATAGCACGCCGGTGGAATGTAATTTACCATGGGAGGCTATTGAATAGCTAATGAAAGCAGTGGACAAACCAGTTATCAAGTTATTCTTCTATATATACTTCCTTTCTTTTTTCTCATTAAACGGATTTGAAGGAACAGAAAATGTTCAAATTCCATTCATTAACTTTAATTCGCAAGGAAGTTGCGATACAGTTACATTTCTTGCTGTTGGTGACTACATGACCCATATGCCCCAAACAAAAGCGGCATTTGTTGACAGCTTAAACACTTATGATTTCACCTACTCTTTTGAATATATCCAACCTCTAATTCAATCCGTCGATTTTGCCATGCTTAATTTCGAAACCGTTTGCGCCGGAAAGCCATATTCCGGCTACCCGAGGTTTTCCGCTCCGGACGAAGCGGCAGATTGCATTAAAAGAATCGGCTTCGATATCGCTTTTACGGCAAACAATCACTGCGTTGATAAGGGAAAAGCCGGCATTGAAAAAACAA
>CAYLSY010000284.1:0-3624 GCA_964386275.1 uncultured Hyphomicrobiales bacterium | reverse complement strand
ATGACATATTAGGAATATTAGCTATATGGCATTAATTTTCATAGACGGCAAATCAATCGAAACATCAATCGATAAAACAATTATCGAAGCGGCTTACGACAACGGAATGAAAATTCCGCATTTTTGCTGGCATCCGGAGCTATCGGTGTCAGGCAACTGCCGCATGTGTTTGGTCGAAATCGGCTTGCCGAAACGCTTGCCCGACGGCTCTACGGAAAAAGACGACAAAGGCGAACCCGTGATTGCCTTTTTCCCTAAACTTCAAATTGCATGCGCCACCAAAGTTTCGGACGGAATGCACGTCCGAACAAAATCCGACGAGGCAAAAAAAGCGCAAGAATCTGTCATGGAATTTTTGCTAATCAATCATCCGCTCGATTGCCCAATATGCGACGAAGCCGGACAATGCAAGCTGCAAGACTATGCCTTCAGCTACTCCAACGGCAAAAGCAGGTTTATCGAGGAGAAAAATCACAAAGCAAAACGAGTCGAATGGGGACCAAATGTTCTTTTCGACGGCGAACGCTGTATATCATGCTCTCGGTGCATCAGATTTTCTAATGAAATTGCCAAACAAAATGTATTAACGTTCGTTAACCGTGGCGACCATGTTACAATCAAAGTCGCCGACGGAAAACGCCTCGATAATCCATATTCGATGAATGTTATTGATATTTGTCCCGTCGGCGCATTGACCAGCAAGGATTTTCGCTTCAAAGCACGTGTTTGGGACATGAGTTTCAACGATTCTATTTGCCATGGCTGCTCACGTGGCTGCAATATCAAACTCGGCGTCCGCAACAACGAAATCCTCAGAATAGAACCCAAAGGAAACCCATATGTAAATAAATTCTGGATGTGCGATTACGGAAGATTGAACACATATTCGCATGTCAATGAAAACCGCACAATAAAACCAAGAGCAGGAACTATTCGACTTGATGAAAAAGACTTGTGGAAAAATGCCTTATCCATTGCGTCGATAGAGTTGAAAAAATATTCCGGCGAAGAAATTGCAATGTTGCTTACATCCGATTTATCCTGCGAAGACATCTTCCTTGCCCAAAGATTAGCAAGAGAAATTCTTCGAACAACGAATATTTACTTATTTACCGTTACAGACAACACCTTTGAAGATAATTTTTTAAGAAAAGCCAACAAAACCGCTAACCTGCGCGGAGCATTGGAACTAGGCTTAAAGCCCGTTACCGATGAAGACATTAGTCGATTGAACAATACTATATTATCTAAGAAAATTAAAGCTGTGCTGGCTTTCGAGACACGCGTTGGAATTTTTTCGAGTGTTGAAAACAATGTGTCATCACTTAATTTACTTTTGGCGGCATGCGAAAATAAATCAAATTTATCCCAAACCGCATATGTTATGCTGCCTATGGCTTCATACGCCGAAAGCGAAGGCACGGTTGTCAATTTCGAAGGACGGGTTCAGCATTTCGCCCCAGCGCTCGTTACCGCCGAAAATATAAGGCATATGGGCATGAAAATGAGCCGCCTCGATAAATTCGGCGCTCCAAACGACCGTTGGACAAAACATGAAAACCGCAATTGCCGTCCGACATGGTCTATTGTTAGGCATATTGCTAATACCTATGGAGCTAATTGGACTTTTAAGCTGTCTAAAGATGTTTTCAAAGAAATTACCTTACGCTTTAAATCATTTGAGGGTATGACTTATTCACTTCTCGATGCTCATAAAGGAATCATGCTCGGCAAAGGCAACAATCCGGATAAAATCGTCGATGTCTATGAATCGCATTACTTTAAACCTGAGTAAATATTCAATATTTTGAGATAATAATGGATAATCTTGGTTACTATATATTGGAAATTGCGCTTAAAATCCTTTTGGCTCTGAGCCTTGTGCTTTCAGCCGCTGCAATACTTGTATATTTGGAAAGGAAAATATCGGCATTCATCCAAAACCGCATCGGACCAAACAGAGTTGGACCATTCGGAGTTTTACAACCATTTGCCGATGTTTTAAAGTTGCTCTTCAAGGAAGATATTGTGCCTAAAGCTGCAAATAAAGCTTTCCATACAATTGCGCCGATTATCGCTTTGGGCGTGGCAGTGGCTGTGTATGCCGTAATACCTTTTGCCGATTACATAACCATAGGTGAAAAAGTAATATACGTTGGTTTAGCGCCAAACGTAAATATCGGCATCTTGTTCATCCTTGCCATGACTTCGGTCGGCGTATACGGTCTAACCTTAGCCGGTTGGTCTTCGAACAGCAAGTATTCACTTTTAGGCGGTTTGCGTTCATCGGCGCAGATGATTTCCTACGAGTTATCGATGGGATTGTCCATTGTCGGCGTACTTATGGTAACCGGCTCGTTGACGTTGACCGGAATAGTCCGCTTTCAAGAAGGATGGCATTGGAATATCATCTATCAGCCGCTTGGATTCATAATTTTCCTCGTAACGGCATTTGCCGAAACCAACCGCGCTCCGTTCGATTTGCCCGAAGCCGAACCGGAGCTTGTCGGCGGCTTTAATACTGAGTATTCGGGTATGAAATTCGGTATGTTTTTCTTAGCTGAATATGCAAATTTGGCGACATCTTCGGCAATCATATCATTGCTTTATCTAGGCGGATGGCAGATGCCGTTTTTATATGATTGGCTGGCGTTGCCCGACGGCTCTATTGCTTTGGCAATTGTTCAATTCCTTGTATTTACTGCCAAAATCGGATTAATGGTATTCTTCTTTATTTGGGTCAGGTGGTCGATACCGCGTTTTCGTTATGACCAGTTGATGAAACTTGGATGGAGGGTTTTATTACCATTGGCACTGCTGAATATCGCAGGAACTGCTATTGTGATGTTATTGATTAGGTAATTTTAAATTTTATTAAAACTAATTATTTTTCAGAAAGTTATCGGAGTAACAGCAAATAATCACACAAAAATGGATTCCTAAGATGACAGAATGAAACATTTTTTGACTATTTCAGAACATACAATAAATTAATGATAGTTGAAGAGTTAATTCCTTATAAATCAAAATTAATAATTTTTATCCATTGACATGAATAACACTAAAAATACAGAAGCCGAGCGGATGAGCCTTTGGGAGCGTGCTTACCTGCCGGAAATAGCCCGTGGACTTGGCATTACTTTCAAGCAGATGTTCAAGCCCAAATTCACTCGCCAATATCCCGAAGAGCGCTGGGTGCCTGAAGGTTCTTATCGTGGCCGCCCCGTGCTGGTGCTTGAAAACGGCAGAGAAAGATGCGTCGCCTGCGGATTATGCTCAAGAGTATGCCCGGCTCTTGCAATTGAAGTGCAAGCTGCCGAAACGGATGACGAAAAGGAACGTTATCCTGTAAAATTCGAAATAAATATGCTTCGCTGCATCTTTTGCGGATTTTGCGAGGAAGTCTGTCCCGAGGAAGCCATCGTCATGAGCAAAGACTATGATATTGTTTTTACAAGTCAGCAAGAAGCGATTCTCGGCAAAGATAAATTGCTTGTTCCAGCTGAAGAATTGAAAGACCGACTAGTATTTATTAAAGAATACAAATGATAAAGGAAACGGAATTTTATGGTATAAGGTGGCAGTTGCCACTTTTTCAAGCGGAAACATTGAGAATTTATAGAA
>CAYLSY010000283.1:272-3634 GCA_964386275.1 uncultured Hyphomicrobiales bacterium | reverse complement strand
TAAGAAAATGAAAAGAAGCGCAATAATAGCGGTCATTCTACATTTGCTTTCAATAAAGGCATGTTTTTGTCTTATTGAAAACGATGAGCTATATGATATGGATTTCAAGCAATTATCGCAACTCAGCATTTCATCCGCATCCAAATCACCAGAAATTATCAACGAAATTCCCAAAACTATTTTCATTATTACCGAAGCCGATATAAAAGTAAAAGGATACTTAACAATCGAAGAAGCGCTATCGGATTTGCCCGGCTTTCAATTCCGCAATATTGAAGGCTTCAACAGTTACATCTTTCAGCGTGGAATATACAACCAGAATAATTTGATTCTCCTTTTGGTTGATGGCGTTCAAATAAATGAATTGAATTCTGGTGGTTTTTATGCCGGTGGTTTATATAATTTAGCAAACATCGAAAGAATCGAGGTCATCAGCGGGCCCGCCTATGTCGCATATGGCACTAATGCCATGACCGGCATTATCAATATAATAACGAAGAATCCCAAGCCGAATAGGTTTAGGCTCACATTGAATGCTGGTTCGTTCGGCGCTTATGGGGCAGATTGCGCATTAAATTATCTAAGCGAAGATAAAACATTTGGCGCAAGATTGACTGCAATGTTCAATAAAACCGAAAAAACAGACTTGAAGGGCGCTGCAGGCGATTATAATTGGACTGATTCTCTCGAAAATTTCGAGGATAATTATTCAATTGATTTAAAACTAAATTATAAAAAATTGATTTTCGGGGCAAGTTATTTAAATAAACAATCTTCCATGGCAACATATATCAAATCTGCCGGTACAGAATTCCGTGATTATGGCACATTGTGGAATATCAGGTTTTTTAATAGCTATGTTAAATATAATATTGATATTAATTCCGAAGTCAAGTTAAATTCAACATTATATTTTCGAGATGCTACCGTTTTGGATAACTCAATAATGTATGTTGTCGATACCGCGCAAATAGGAGTATATCGGCCCAATTGGCTATTAGGCCTCGAGAATGTATTTACTTATAATCCTAGTCAAATATTTACCCTTGTCGGCGGACTAACCCTTGAAACCGAAAGTCTTTCTAATGGTTATTCGTTTAGTTACAGCACTTCGCCGGATGTTAAGCCTCCACAACCTACTGCTCCATCAATGAACAATAACACGCTTGGGAGCATTTTCATCGAGCCAAGGCTTAATCTTTTCGAATGTTTGTACATATCAGGCGGCTTTCGATACGACAATAGCAGCGTTTATAATAATGTCGTTACTCCGAATTTTGGAGTTAGCTGGAGATTTAACGAAAATACGCTAAGGTTCTCATATTCGAGCGCTTTTCGAGCGCCTAAGCCTTGGGACTATACCGACGGGCTTGGAAATTCATCGCTCGAACCGGAAAGGATGAAATCGTTGGAAGCGGCGCTGACACTTAATTTAGTTGAACATGTTAAAGCGGATTTTATTTATTATCACAATCTTCTTGATAATGCTTTTAAAAAATCAACCGATTCAGGTTCATATCGATGGGTGAATGCAGGCGAAATCGCCACAAACGGTTTTGAAACAAGCGTTTCATTGATTTATCAAAAACTTAAAGCATCTGTTAATTATACTTATACAGACAGCCAAGACGAATCGGGGATACGTGTTCCCGAAATAGCCATGCATTCAGCCAATGCGAGTATATCTTACAACTTAACTGAACATCTATCAATTAATTTTAGGGCAAATTATTTAGGTGAGCGAAAAAATCCTAAATTGATTTCTTCTACAAACAGCTTTTTTATTGAACCGGCAATAATATTCCATGGCGCCCTATCATTAATTGAATACTATGGAATTACAGCGCAATTCATTGTTAAAAATATCTTTGATACTGAATACTACCATACATCGAACAGGCCGCCCGATAGATACCGGCAGCCCGAAAGAAGTTTCTACTTTGTCTTGGGATATGCTTTCGAAGTAAAGGATTGAGATAACATACATATTATTTAAAATGAGAAATAAAATCAATATATACATTATACTTCTCCTCTTTTTTTCCATCAATGCTTATTGCAAGCAAGCGCCGATTGACAAAGCAAAGGTAATAAGCGCTTATATCTATAAGTTTGCTGGATATACGACTTGGCCAAATGAAGAGCAACTTGATTATTTCCGCATTGCAGTTTTCTCCGAAGACCGTTTGCTAATCAGTGAATTAGAAGATTTAGCCCATAAGCGAAATATCAAAGGGAAAACTATTAAAATTATTCCTTTCAAGCAATTACCAATACCCGAAAAAGCTCAAATCGTTTATGTTCCCGAGGACAAATCATCATTGCTGCTTGATATTTACGATAGATGCGAAGGCAAGCAAATATTGATTGTTAGCGAAGAATACACCGACAAACATATAATCATGATTAATCTTTTTCGAACGTCGGATAATAAAATTCAATTTGAAGTTAACAATGCCAATATCATTAATCAAAACCTTAGCATAGACCCGGAAGTTTTACTTGCAGGAGGCACAGAAATCGATGTCGCAAGCTTATACAGAAAATCGCAAATACGTCTGCGCGACATGCAAAAGAGCATAGACATCATCAAAGACTCGATTGATAAATTAAAAGCTGAAATCGAAATATCCTTGAATCAAATTAAAAAGCAAGAACTCGACATCGAATATCAAAAAATATTATTAAAAGATAGAAACGACGATATTGAAGCGCAATCCGAATTGCTTGAGTCTCATAAACAAACGCTTGCCGCCCAAAAAGATTCAATTCAAAAGAAAAACGCCATATTAACTGCTCTGCAAGCGCATATGAACGAGCAAATTAATGCTGAAAACAGATTGAAATCGGGTATTGCTCTGCAAGACTCTATTCTAAAAGTCAAACAGTATCAAATAGAAGAATTAAACAATCAAATAAGCAGCAAAGATGTCATTTTAGATTATCAGGCAGATACGATTCAATGGCAAAAAAGAATTCTATCGTTGATAATTATTATCGGAATCTTGGTCCTATTCTTGATTACAGCCATTCTAATCGGCTATCGCAATAACAGGAAGAAAAGCAAGAATTTGGCCAATCAAAAAATGGAAATCGAAGAAAAACTCGTTCAATTGGAGGATTTGAACCAACAGCTCCAAAACGCCGACCGTTATAAATCGATATTTCTTGCCAGCATGAGCCATGAGCTTAGAACGCCATTGAATTCCATTATCGGATATACCGGCATTATTTTGATGGGCATGGCTGGCGAATTGAACGAAGAGCAGACAAAACAGTTGAACAAAGTGAAAAATAACGCCAAGCATCTGCTTAGCCTGATTAACGATATTTTGGATATTTCGAAAATCGAAGCCGACAAA
>CAYLSY010000283.1:0-262 GCA_964386275.1 uncultured Hyphomicrobiales bacterium | reverse complement strand
TCGATATCAAAGAATTTAGTATTTTAGACGTTGTAAACGAAGTATATGACACAATCCTTCCGAGAGCAAACGAAAAAGGCTTGGACCTGGTTGTTGACATACCCGAAAACCTTGTTATTTCAACCGATTTGCGAAGGCTGAAGCAAGTTGTGTTGAATATTGCGATAAATGCAGTTAATTATACCGAAAAGGGTTTTGTTAAAATTAAATCTACTGTTACAGAAGAAAACAAAATTAGAATTTCTGTTATTGATACTGGGCT
>CAYLSY010000282.1:0-3641 GCA_964386275.1 uncultured Hyphomicrobiales bacterium | reverse complement strand
ATTCTCTTTTAATTATTTATTACATTTTTTTTTAAATAAAATTTTAATTAAATTCAACTAATTGATAAAAATAAAAAAAAAAAAAAAAAAAATGACATTTCCAAATTATTTTTTCAAAAAACAAAAATTATTTTTCATATATTCCTCAATAAGACTATAGGACTATAAAACAAATGTAAGAACTTTCACAAATTAAGACTGGTAAATAAGCATTAGAATCAAATTTAGAGCTGGCACGGTTTTTCGTATTGAAAAATTTAATTCATTTTGATAAGTATATATTATTATAAGACCTCAAAAAAAAAATGAATATGATGTTGTCATGCTGGCAGCTTGTTTCAGCAGCCATCCTTCAAAATGGTTGCCAGTTTGCAAGATGGGTGCCGGGGTCAAGCCCGGAATGATACATTTGTTGAATTTTTCAGATGTTACTTACAGTGTAATCGATAAACTTACCAATTGTATCCTCAATTTCTTCATAACTATTCATTAATACAAGTTGTTGCCTTAATGCCGAAGCATTTCTAAAGCCCTTGAAATAACCCGAATAATGCTTCCTGAATTCGTTAATCCCTCTTGGAATGCCCTTGTGCTGGATATTCAAACGAAGATGCTCAAGACAGACAGAGGCTTTAGCGCCAATGTCGCTGTCTTCGATTACCCTGCCATCATTTAGCAAGGCGTGAGCTTGTTTGAAAACAAATGGATTACCCAGCGCAGCTCTGCCAATCATCACTGCGTCGCAGCCGGTTTCCTCGAATGCCCGAAGGCAATCGGCGGCAGTTTTCACATCACCGTTCAGAATTATCGGTATCGTAACTGCATCCCTTATCTTCGGAATCCACGACCAGTCCGCTTCGCCAGACATTCCCATATCGCGGGTGCGGCAATGCACAGTCAGCGCTTTAATGCCAGCTTGCTCGAGCAACTGAGCGATTTCGATAATGTTGATTGATGACTTGTCCCAGCCGAGACGAGTTTTTGCTGTTACGGGTATTGACACTGATTTAACCACTTCACTTACAATATCCTTCATTAAATCAGGATATTTCAGCAATGCCGCTCCTGCGTTATGATTTACGACTTTCCGAACCCAACACCCAAAGTTTAAATCCAAAATATCTGCGCCGCTTTCTTCGATGATTTTTGCCGATTCAGCCATCGCCTCAGGTCTGCTACCGAAAATCTGCACTGCCGATGGGCGTTCTTCCTCATCAATCAGCATCTTGCGCTTGGATTTCTCGGAATCACGAATCAGCGCCTCCGATGCAATAAACTCGGAATAAACCAGCGCTGCGCCCATCCGCTTGCATACCAAACGGAACGGAAGGTCGGTTACTCCCTCCATTGGCGCAAGAAATACGCCTTTTTCGAATGTATATCTGCCTATTTTCAAATCTTAAGTGTTATTTTTGTAAAATTATCTCTATCATTCGGAGACTTTTGTTTAGAGACCTCTGTAAAATAAACAAAAATGATGTTGTCATGCTGAACTTGTTTTCGGGCATCCATCCCTCAAAGTGTGTGCCAACCTGCAAGATGGATTCCGGGTCAAGCCGGGAATGACACATTTGTTGAATTTTTCAGAAGTATCGTTTATTAATTCATTTAATTTTAAAAACAGTAAACCCAAATGTTTATTGACGAAAAAAACAAGGATATTGTATATAATTTCGATGATTCCTTGCCGTTCGAATTTTATCTGCAAAAGCCTGAAGTTGTGGCAAAGCGTTTGCTGGGCAAGATTTTTGTTAGGAAAATGCCAGATGGTAAGACCCTTGCCGGAAAAATTGTCGAAACCGAAGCCTACCTGAGCGCTAACGATATTTCCAGCCACAGCCGTAACGGAAAAACTGAGCGCAATTCGGCAATGTTTGCATTCGGCGGCATACTTTACGTGTATTTTATCTATGGAGCGCATTTTTGCGTAAACGTCGTTACCGAAGCTGAAGGCAAAGGAAGCGCAGTGCTGTTGCGGGCTTTGGAACCACTTGCCGGTATCGGAGTAATGATTGAAAATCGGAAAGTTGATTCAATCGCTCGGCTTTGCAAAGGTCCCGGCAACCTTACTAAAGCGTTTGGTATTACTCGCGAGCATAATTTTGCCTCATTGCTAACGCCGGATTTGTTCATTCAAAATTCGACCGATATTGCTGATGAGGATATTATTAATACTCGAAGAATTGGAATAAAAAACGAAGACAGATTAAATTTACGTTATTTTATACGAAACTCAAAATATGTTTCGTCAATACGAAAGTTATGAATTTAAATTGAAATTCATTAACTTTGTTGCTTACTATCTTGAATTTGGAGAAATAAAAAAATGGCTTATGAACCAATAGACTATTATAATATCGACGAGTTGTATACCGACGAGGAAAAGCTTGTCCGCTCGACTGTTCGCGATTTTGTGGATACTGAAGTACTTCCGGTTATTGAAAAATTCTATCTCGAAGGCGCAGCGCCGATGGATTTGTTCCCCAAAATGGCTGAGCTTGGGCTTTTCGGAATCACAATACCCGAAGAATACGGTGGCGCCGGCGCTAACTACACTTGCTATGGTCTGGCGATGCTCGAACTTGAGCGTGGCGACTCGGCGCTTCGCTCGACGGCATCGGTGCAAAATTCTCTCGTTATGTATCCTATAAACCAATACGGAAGCGAAGAACAAAAGCGGAAATGGCTGCCGTTACTTGCTTCGGGAAAAGCAATCGGTTGTTTCGGTTTGACCGAGCCGGATTTCGGCTCGAACCCCGGGGGCATGATAACAACGGCTGTCCGCACTGACGGCGGATTCTTGCTCAACGGCGCAAAAATGTGGATAACCAACGGCACCCTCGCCGATGTTGCAGTCGTTTGGGCGAAACTTGATGGCAAGGTTCACGGATTCTTGGTCGAACGCGGCACTCCGGGTTTTACAGCACCGGAAATGAAAGGCAAGCACTCGCTTCGCGCTTCGGTTACAAGCGAGTTAATTTTTTCCGATTGCGAGATTCCAGAGGAGAACATTTTGAATATTCAAGGGTTGCGCGGACCATTGAGCTGCCTTAATCAAGCCCGCTTCGGCATTGCCTACGGCGCAATCGGCGCTGCCATGGCGGTTTTCGATTCGTCTCTTCAATACTCAAAATCTCGCATTCAATTCGATAAACCAATCGCCGGACATCAGCTAATTCAAGAAAAACTCGTTTGGATGCTAAACGAAATCACCAAGGCTCAGCTCATTGCTTATCGTTTGGGCAGACTGAAAGACGAAGGCAAGGCAACGCCGCAGCAGGTCTCGCTCGCCAAGCGCAACAACGTTGATATTGCGCTTCAATGCGCGCGATTGGCTCGCGAAATCCACGGAGCCAACGGAATACTATCGGAATATCCTGTGATGCGCCATGCGGCAAACCTTGAATCAGTAAAGACTTACGAAGGAACGCATGATATTCATACGTTGATTCTTGGCGAGGATATTACAGGGATACAGGCGTTTAAATAATTCTCGGAAAGTTTCTATTCCTTGTATTCGATGATACTGATAGTTGTTACAAACTTGTGGCTGCTGACTCTTTTCGTGTGTAAGCAATGTGAATTAAACCCAGATCCAAAATACGAATTTGCATTTGTGGCAAAAAGCATCTAACTTGCGA
>CAYLSY010000281.1:0-3645 GCA_964386275.1 uncultured Hyphomicrobiales bacterium | reverse complement strand
GAAATAAATTTAAAAATATAGAATTATTGGTGATTACAAGTGCCGACGATAAGTCAATTAATACGAAAACCCAGGACGCAGGTCAAATCGAAAAGTAAATCCCCTGCTCTTAAATCCTGTCCACAAAGACGCGGCGTTTGCACAAGAGTTTATACGACAACTCCCAAAAAGCCTAATTCGGCGCTTCGCAAAGTAGCGCGTGTCCGCCTAACACATGGTTTTGAAGTAACGTCTTACATTCCGGGCGAAGGACACAATCTGCAAGAACACTCCATAGTCTATATTCGCGGCGGCAGGGTGAAAGACCTTCCCGGTGTGCGTTACCACGTCATTCGCGGTACTGCGGATACTCAAGGCGTAGAAAAACGCAATCAAGGCCGCTCGAAATACGGAACGAAACGCCCCAAAAAAGCGGCGAAGTAAGTTAGAAGTAAGTTAGAAGTATAAATTATAAGTTTTAATTATTAATTATTGGTTATAAGCTATAAATTATAAGTTGAAAGAGGAGTCATTCAAAGCGAATCGAAGAATCCATCTTGAAACTTAAAAAGTAAATCAATAAAAAATAAAATTCTTTCCCCCTTTGAAAAGGGGGGAGGGGGATTAAAAAATATATTTTTAAATAAGCACAAAAATTCAAGAGCAATAAGGTGCATTAATGAGAAAGAAAAGAGCAGAAAAAAGAAGAATTATTCCCGACCCGAAGTATAATGATATAATTGTCGCAAAATTCGTCAATTGCATCATGCTTCAGGGCAAAAAGAATACTGCGCGTTCATGCGTTTATGACGCTTTCGACATCATTGCCGAGAAAACCAAGAAAGAACCGCTCGAAGTCTTCAAACAAGCTCTTTCAAACGTTGCGCCGCTCATCGAAGTGCGCTCACGTCGCGTCGGCGGCGCCACATATCAAGTGCCTGTCGATGTTCGAGAAGACCGCCGCGTTGCCCTTGCAATCCGCTGGATTAAAACCTACTCGGAAGCACGCCGCGATAAATCTATGGCGCTGAAATTGGCGGCAGAATTAATGGCTGCTTCCAAAGGCGAAGGTTCGGCAGTAAAAAAACGTGACGATACCCACAGAATGGCTGAAGCAAACAAGGCTTTCGCACATTTTAAATGGTAATAAATTGAAAAATTTCTCAGTTATATATTGATTGTTCTTTGTTAACTAACTGCTCTTTGAGGTGTAATGCCAAGCCAAGTTCCCATATCGAAAATTAGAAATATCGGAATCATGGCGCACATCGATGCCGGCAAAACTACCACTACCGAGCGGATTCTCTTCTACTCAGGCTATCTGCACCGAATCGGTCAAGTCGACGAAGGGACTGCGTTCATGGATTACATGGACCAGGAAAAAGAACGCGGCATAACTATAACTGCTGCCGCAACGACATGCTTTTGGCAAGATTGCCAAATCAACATTGTCGATACTCCCGGACACGTCGATTTTACTGCCGAAGTTCAACGCTCTTTACGAGTACTTGACGGGGCAATAGCGGTTCTCTGCGCCGTTGGAGGCGTCGAGCCGCAAACCGAAACGGTATGGCATCAAGCCGACGAATACAAAGTTCCGAAAATCGTATTCGTCAACAAAATGGATAGAATGGGAGCAGATTTCGAGCGAGTTCTCGAAATGATGCGCTCGCGACTCGGTGCTAAACCCGTCGCAATAGAGATTCCAATCGGAGCGGAAGAAAACTTCAAAGGTATTATCGACTTAATCAAGTTCAAAGCGCTTTACTTCGACCAATCGACTGATGGATTGGAGTTTGCCGAAGAGGAAATTCCTCAGGATATGCTCGAAACAGCTGAGCGGTTCAGAGCGGAATTGCTCGAAGCTGTTGCCGAAACCAGCGATGAACTTATCGAAAAGTACCTTGAAGGCAAAGAATTGACGCAGGACGAAATTAAAAACGCCTTGCGTCGAGGAACACTTGAACTTAGGTTTGTTCCCGTTTTTTGCGGCTCATCACTCAAGAATACAGGGGTGCAACCCTTGCTTGATGCCGTTGTCGATTATCTGCCGTCTCCGCTCGATATTGAATATTTCGAAGGTTTTGATACGGAAAATCATGAACACAAAATCAGACGTAAATCGGATGAAAGCGAGCCTTTTTCTGCATTAGCCTTTAAAATTCTTTCCGACCAGTTTGTCGATAAATTGACCTTTATTCGGGTCTATTCAGGTAAAGTCGCCGTAGGCGAATCGGTTCTGAATCCTTCGACAGGCAAGAAAGAAAAGATTTTAAGGTTGATGAGAATGCAGGCAAACAAACGCGAAGAAGTTCAAGAAGCAAGAGCTGGCGATATTGTTGCAGCGCCGAGCCTTCGGTTTACTCGAACAGGCGATACGCTCTGCGACATGAAAAACCCAATAATGTATGAAAAAATACAATTCGCCGAACCGGTGATTAACCAAGCAATCGAAGCCCGAACGCTTGCCGAGCAAGACAAACTGCTCGAATCACTGCGCCGGCTGTCCGAAGAAGACCCTACATTCAGATTCAACAATGATGAAGAAAGCGGTCAAATCATAATAAGCGGAGTTGGGGAACTGCACCTCGAGGTTTTGGTCGAAAGACTGAAAAGAGAATTCAAGGTAATTGCAAAAGTAGGCAAACCACAGGTCGCGTATCGCGAGACAGTTACCCTGTCATTGTGTCAGGAAGGTAAGTTCGAACGGCAAACAGGCGGAAAAACACAGTATGCAATGGTGAAAATTGAAATTTCACCAGCTGCCCGTAAAGAAGGATTGATTATCGAATATGCCGTCGCAAATAAAAAGATACCTCAACTGTTCGTCGACGCGGTCAAAAAAGGAATTGAAGAATCGCTGCAAGTTGGACCAAACGGCTATCCGGTAATCGACGTAAAAGTCAGAATAGATGATATAGACTACGTCGAAGAAAATGCCGTAGAATTGGCATATAAAATCGCCGCTTCAATCGCAACTAAAGACGCATTGAGAAATGCTGGTCCAATACTGCTCGAACCGTGTTTCGAAGTCGAAGCAGTCTCACCCGAAGAATATGTCGGCGATATTATAGCCGATTTGAACGCCCGCCGCGGGCGAATCGAAGGAATAAATCAACGCGGCACGCAGCAGGTCGTAAAAGCTTTTGCACCGCTGTCGGAACTCTTCGGATACGTTACTAAATTACGTTCCTTAAGTCAGGGACGAGCGAGCTATACGATGACTTTTTCGCACTACGAACCGGCTTTAATAAAAAATAACAGCTATTAAAAAATGGTTAAAAAATTTTTCAAAAAGAATATTATAAATAAATTAAAAAATTAATCTTATATATCTAATAGGAGTTACAAATGGCAAAGGAAAAATTTGATCGTTCGAAACCCCACGTGAACGTTGGGACAATCGGACACGTCGACCATGGCAAAACTACTTTGACTGCTGCAATTACCATGGCTTTAGCAAAAAAGGGAACAAATACAAATGTTAGAACATTCGATTCAATCGATAACGCCCCCGAAGAAAAAGCTCGTGGAATAACGATTGCCACCTCTCACGTCGAATATGAAACAGCAAATCGTCACTATGCACACGTTGACTGCCCCGGACACGCCGATTATATCAAAAACATGATTACCTGCGCCGCTCAAATGGACGGTGCAATACTC
>CAYLSY010000280.1:0-3649 GCA_964386275.1 uncultured Hyphomicrobiales bacterium | reverse complement strand
CACGATATCAAAGACATCAAAGCTCAAGTAGATTTGATAAAATAAAATATTGATTTATTAAGGCAAAAGATTGAAGATATGCTCAATAATTTTCCATTAAATTTTGAAGTGATTTTGAACGATGCTCGACTTTTAAACTCTGAAAAGGATAAAATCAGAAAACAAATTGAACAATTTAAATCTTCAATTGACAGTTTAAACAATCACCTTTCTTATTTGGAGTTGATTAATACCAATGAGCAACATAATTAAAAGTCAGGCTGAACTATTGATACTAATTGGGGATTCCTTTAATGCTCAAGGAATGCCTCAGCCATTTGTTCAAGAAATATTCCTCATGGAATGCCATATTGCCGGAACAACTCACGTCGATATTAAAGCCATCGAGCCAGATTTGATAATTAATGAACCCCTTATTTTCAGAAGAGAAACCGATAACAAGTATGATGAACTTGCAATTTTAATTTTAGATAAAAAAGAAAGAAAAATCGGTTATGTGCCGATGGCAAAGAACGAAGTCATTGCAAGGCTTATGGATGCCGGCAAGTTGATATTCGGAAAAATTGAAAATAAAGAATGGCACGGAAATTGGTTAAAAGTCGTCATTAAAGTTTTCATGAGAGATTTTTGAGAAATTTGCAATTATTCACTTAACATATGCAAGTATTATTAATAGGCAACAAAGGACAGCTCGGAAAAGAGTTCGAAAAGTATTTCATCGAAAATTCAATTGATTATGCCGGTTATGATTTACCCGAATTCAATATCACTGATTTCGGACAAGTCATGGGGATAGTCGAATCATATAAACCTGAACAAATAATCAATGCAACTGCCTTTAACAAAGTTGACGATGCAGAAAAAAATCCCAAATTGGCTTATCTTACAAATGCAATCGGCGTTTACAATTTAGCTCTGGCAGCGATTAAACATCAAATCAAATTAGTTCATTACAGCAGCGATTACGTTTTCGACGGCGAAAAAGGTTCTGCTTACGTTGAATCTGATTTCCCGAATCCAATCAACGAATATGGCAGGAGCAAACTCTTCGGTGAGCGGCTCGTGCAGCATGTTTTGAATGATTACCTTGTCTTTCGTTTGAGTTGGGTTTTCGGCGATGGTGAGCAGAATTTTATCCATAAGTTCTGCCAATGGGCAAAGGCAAATGATACGCTGAAAATTGCCGACGACGAAACTTCTGTGCCGACATATACCAAGACTGTAGTTAAAGTTACGATGTCTGCTTTGGAAAAGGGTTTGAAGGGGCTTTATCACCTCTGCTCGAGCGGCTCTGCTAACCGCTACGAGTGGGCATGCGAAATTGCAGAATGCCTTTCGATGCCGAATAAAATCGAGCCGGTAAAGAAGGAAATCTTCAATTTACCGGCTCCGAGACCTTTGAATTCCGCAATGAGCAATACTTTGCTCACTCAAATATTAAATATCGAAATACCGGACTGGCGGCAGGAAGTCCGGCGTTTTTTAAAAAAAAGTTAAGATAAATCTACTTTTATCCCGAGTTCTTTCAATTGTTTATCGTCCACATGAGTCGGCGAGCCGTCCATGAGCGATAATCCGCTTGTCGTTTTCGGAAAAGCTATAACATCGCGGATGTTGTCTATTCCAACCAATGTCATAACCAAACGGTCGAGACCGAGCGCCAAACCACCATGCGGCGGCGCGCCGTAACTAAGCGCTTCGAGTAGAAAACCGAATTTATCTTGCGCTTCCTCTTCGCTTATGTTCATCAATTCAAACATTTTCGATTGAACTTCGCTATCATGAATACGAATGCTTCCGCCGCCGATTTCCGCTCCGTTGACAACAACATCATAAGCCACGGCTCGAGCTTCGCCGGGCGACGTTTTTAGCAACGGAATATCTTCTTCCATCGGAGAGGTGAACGGATGGTGCATCGCCACATAGCGGCCGCTATCCTCATCGAGTTCGAACAATGGAAAATCAATGACCCATAAGAAGTTAAACTCATTTTTTACTTTTTCCAAAATACCTTGTCTGCGAGCAATTTCCAAACGCAAAGCTCCTAAAACCGTATAGCAGCGGTTCGTCTTGTCCGATACGAAAAGCAACAAGTCGCCGTCTTCCATTCCGGCAGCTTCTTGAATGGCTTTTAACTCCGCTTCGCCGAAGAATTTGGCAATCGGCGAATTTATAGCGCCATCCTGCATTTTCATCCATGCTAATCCTTTGGCGCCGTATTTCTTGGCAAACTCGGTCAGTTCATCGAGTTGCTTGCGGGAATATCCTGCGCAGCCTTTAGCGTTGATTAAAGCAACTGTTCCTCCGGTTTGAGCAGTGTCGAAAAAGACTTTGAATCCGCAATTTGTAACGATACTGGTAATGGTTTTAATTTCCATTTCAAAGCGCAAGTCCGGTTTGTCGCTACCGTAACGGCTCATTGCTTCAGTGTATGTCAAGCGTTTGAATGGCGCATCAATACTGATGTCCAGAATATCCTTCCATAACAATTGAAAGAAACCTTCAATCAGCTCCATGACATCTTCGCGCGTGATGAACGACATTTCGAGGTCGATTTGCGTAAACTCGAGCTGGCGGTCGCTTCGAAGGTCTTCGTCGCGGAAGCATTTGACGATTTGCATATAGCGGTCGAAACCGGCAACCATCAGAATTTGCTTGAAAATCTGCGGCGATTGCGGCAAAGCGTAAAACCTGCCTTTATTAATACGGCTCGGGACAAGGAAATCGCGGGCGCCTTCGGGCGTTGATTTCATTAGGATAGGAGTTTCTATCTCAAGGAAGCCATTTTCTTCGAAATATTTATGTGCAAGTTGATAGACTTTGTTGCGTACGATGAAATTTCGCTGCAGCACAGGGCGGCGCAAGTCCAGATAACGCCAACGTAGGCGCGTATCTTCATTAGCCGAAAGGTTATCCACTATTTCAAACGGCGGAAGCACAGCACGATTGATAATCCCAAAATCTTCGAGTAAAATTTCGATTAAGCCCGTCGGCATTGTCGGATTAGGGTTTTCGCGTTTACGCACAATACCTTTAGCCCAAATTACATATTCTTGCTTTAGTTCTTTTGCGCGCTCGGCGAGTTCAGGCTGTGTTTCCGGCAATACTACAAGCTGCGTAATGCCGTACCTATCACGCAAATCAATAAAAATCAAGCCGCCAAGGTCGCGAACAGTCGCAACCCAGCCGTTCAATACGACGACTTCTTTTTCGTGACTAATCCTCAGTTCACCTAAATTATGAGTTCTTTTTTGAAATGACATCTTTTTCGTAATTAATGTGTTATCAAAATAAAACTGCAATTTAAGAAAAAATTCAATGGAAATTTTCGTCTTCAGTCATTTTTTTATTTGCCAAATAAAAATAAATCCTTAATTTTGTAATCTTACTGGGCCCGTAGCTCAGTTGGGAGAGCGCTAGAATCGCACTCTAGAGGTCGTGAGTTCGACTCTCATCGGGTCCACGACTAAAAAAAATTTGCCCCGTGGTGTAATTGGCAACACGTCTGACTCTGGATCAGAAGAGTTCAGGTTCGAGCCCTGACGGAGCAACAAAGAAAGCCGCATATTGCGGCTTTTTTGTTTCCATTCAGTACCCAGATAAGGGATCAAGCGGTATTTCTGGGGATTTACAAAATCAGGCATAAATT
>CAYLSY010000279.1:0-3664 GCA_964386275.1 uncultured Hyphomicrobiales bacterium | reverse complement strand
TACACGCCAGGTTGAATCTTGGTGTCTCCCGCTCTGACCTCATTATCCACAACAACCAAGCATCCGGAAAAGAAAAAATCGAGGACATTATCACCATACTCATCGAGTATAGCTTTTCTTTTCCCCGTTGGCGATTCAAAGACATAGACCGGCACGACTTTTGCGATTCCTTGGGGAGGGGTGACGACATAATAGCCCTGGTGTTTTTTACCCTTGAGAAACTGTCCTTTTCCTTTGGTGTGTTTTTTTCTGAAATCGTGGTATTCCGTGGGGTCGTCGCTAATGCAGGCGACTTTTTTAACGCAAGGCCCTTTGCCGCCGGCCAGCCTGTAGTTGGCGACGAAATCAAGCCAGATATTTTCTTGCATTCTTTTGTCGGAGACATCGACCAGCCCCTTGAGGACCTCTTCGACATCGCGGCGAATGTCTTTGTCGACGATCTGCTCGGCGTCTGTTCCGTTATTCGATGGCTTGAATACTTTTTGCTTTTTCTCGGTTCTATCGGGACTAATCCATTTACCGGAAAACTTGTTTCCTTCAATCTTACCGGAAAAAAAGCCGAGTAAATCACCATTTTGGTTATATTCTTCTAAATAAACATAATCAGTGGAATCAATATAACCTTCGAGTAATAATTTTTCGCTAAGATAAACATATTAGTATGAACCGGTTACGCTTTCTCCACGAAATTCGAGTTCCATTACAATCGGTCGAATTACGTCAATATTCCCTTCGTAAACAACTTTCGATGTATCTTGAGAGAATACAGGATTTAAAATAATAAAAATTGCAAAAAAGATTAAAATAAGTTTCATAACCTTAGATTTTTGTCTTTAGCTCTTTTATGATTTTTGAATAATAGCTTTTTTTGTCTGGATGAGCTTCCATCAATGCTTTGTAGGCATCAATCGCTTCGGCATAAGCTTTTTGCTTGACATAAATTTGCGCAATTGTTTCGCTAATCACTTTTTCTTTGGGTTGAAAGTCGTTCGTGGTCGAAGCTAAGGTTTGAATCTCAGAATCCGATGTTTTCGGCTTGATTTTCACGTTTTCGATAATATTTGCTAATGCAGCAAAAGGGTCATCGTTATTTAACGAATCTTTATTAGTAAAATTAGAAGAAACGTCCCGGATGCCAATTGGTTCAAATTCGGGATAGTCGGGGAAAACTGGTTCCAAAATAAAATTCTCACGTTTGGAAGTCGTTTTGACAATAGCGAGCGGAGAACACTCCAAACCCGGAATCAACGCTGGGTCGGAGAAATTCAAATCTTCTTGCTTAGCAATACTATTGGATATAAAAAGCTTTAAGAAAGGATTATTTGAATAATCAGGTTTTTCCGATACGAATTGTTCTTCAGTATCAATAATTGTATCATCAATTTTTATTTTATCTATAATTAATTCATCAGTTATTGTATCATCTGTAGTAATTTCAGAATTATCTGCAGTAGAAGGAAGGGCTGAAGTATCTCCAATGTTGTTTGTATCAACAGCAATATCAACAAATTCATTTAAATTAATTAACGAATCATTGTCGATACTAGTCAAATTATTTTGATTCAAAGTATTGAACAGCTCGAATAACATCCTGTTGTTTGGAAAGAGCTGAATAGCATCGCTCAGCACAGAAAGCGCTTCAACATAATTATTAATGTCGATATAACACTTGCTAAGTATATAGTAAGCCGATTGATAGTCTGGATATTCCGCAATGCCCGCTCGGCACAGTTCTATAGCCTCATTAGTAGAACCAGAAAGCAGCAATTTCTCGGCTTCGATTGCAAATAAAGGGGAAATATTATCCACCGTTTTACCTTCTCCCTCCGAACAGACGCAACAGCATAAGAAATAGATTGATAAAGTCAAGATAGAGATTTAATGCACCGACTATTGCGCCTTTGGAAGCAAGTTCGCCGTTTTCATATAATTCCAAGCTCATCGCTTTCAGCTTTTGAGTATCATAAGCTGTTAAGCCGGCAAAGACCAATACTCCAATGACAGAAATAGCAAAATGGATAGCGGAACTTTGCATGAAGATATTCAGTATCGACGCTCCGATTATACCGATTAAACCCATAAACATAAAGCTTCCCATTGCCGAAAGGTTTCTTTTAGTAAAATAACCAAAAGCCGACAAACAGCCAAACATCAACGCCGAGAGCATAAACACGCTTTGAATTGATTCAGCAGTATAAATGGCAAGAAGAAATGAAAGCGTTACCCCGTTTAAGAACGAATATAGAAAAAAAAGCGCACCGGCAGCAGTTTTAGATAAGCGGTTGATTCCGGCAGATATTCCCCAAACCAATGCTAGCTCGCCTAATAATAGAATCCAAAAAAGCATTGTGTTTTCGAAAAGAAATTCGAAAAACATACTATCGAACATATACCATGCGGTTATTGCTGTAATCGCCAATCCAAGCACCATCCAGCCGTAAGTTTTAGTTAGAAAACCCTGCTGAATTTGAGCAACTTCCTGTTCATCCAAGTAACTTAACTTTGTGTTATCCATAGCTTTATCCTTTATATTATTTATTCCTATATGTAACAAATCGGGCGAAATTGATTAAAGATTCTTTTGCAGACGTATCATCAAACGAAGACAGCGCTTCTATTGCTTTATCACAATATTGACGAGCAACAGAATCTGCATATTCAATTCCACCGTTATCAATGACGAATTGAGTGATGTTTTTAATGTCTTTTGCTTTCAAATCTCCGTTTTTGACCAAGGAGACCATTTCTTTGGATTTCCGTCTTCCTGCTTGCCGGCACGCATAAATTAAGGGCAGCGTGATTTTCTTTTCCTTCAAGTCATTTCCAATAGGCTTTCCGATTGAGCGGCTTTTACTGGTTAAATCAAAAATATCGTCGCGAATTTGGAAGGCAATGCCTGCCATTTCGCCATATTGATGGAGTTTTAAGCGGTATTCAGGCGAATTATTTGAACTGATAGCTCCGATTTCACAGCAAGCCGCAAGCAGCGACGCAGTTTTGTCCGAAATAATCTTGAAATAAACTTCTTCATCGGTATCAATTTCCTTGCTTTTTTGGATTTGTAGCAATTCGCCTTCGCTCATTCGCCTAACTGCATTTGAAGTTGCTTTCAAAAACTCGAATTCGTCGCTGTCGATTGCCGAAAGCAAGCCTTTGGCAAGCAGAAAATCGCCGACAAGTACGGCAATTTTGTTGTTCCAAGCGGAATTAATCGATGGAATACCGCGCCGGACGCTCGATTCGTCGACAACGTCATCATGAATCAAAGTAGCATTGTGGAGCAACTCAACCAATGCTGCGCCGGAATAAGTCCTTTCGGTCACTCCTCCGCTTGCTGCGGCAGAAAGGAAAACCAGCAATGGTCTTACCTGCTTGCCACGCTTGGAAGTCATATAGTTTACAATAAGGTTAAGTAAAGATACTTCTGAATTCATTTGTTTTTTATAAAAAGCATGAAATTTCTTTAACTCATCAACAACCGGCAGTGTTATTTCTTTAAGTGTCATACAATAATTAATTAATTTATTGAGGTTTTTACAAAATAATCAATATTTCAGGAGCTTAAAAATAATGAATTTTTTTAAGATTTGTAATTATATTTTTAATTATTCTTATCTCGCCACCATCAACGCTTTGCTGAGTCTTGCCGTTGGTGTTTGCAGTG
>CAYLSY010000278.1:0-3681 GCA_964386275.1 uncultured Hyphomicrobiales bacterium | reverse complement strand
TCATTATGCACGAAGCCGAACTCCTTGCAAGAGTACAATTTGCCATAACGGCAGGTTTCCATTTCCTTTATCCGCCGATTAGCATCGGATTGGGCTTATTGCTGGTGTTTATGCAGTGGAAATTCCTCAAAACCCGCAACAAGCTGTACGAAAGCATCGTCCGGTTCTGGGTAAAGGTATTCGGGCTTGTTTTTGCGGTCGGCGTTTCGACCGGAATCGTGATGGAATTCGAATTCGGAACGAACTGGGCAACGTATTCCCGCTATGTTGGCGATATTTTCGGAAGCCCGCTCGCTGCCGAAGCCTTGTTCGCATTCTTCCTCGAATCGGTCTTTCTCGGCGTCCTTATATTCGGTAGGGACCGAGTCAGCCCCCGTATACATTTTCTCTCAACAGTCTTAGTAGCGCTCGGAGCCACGCTCAGCGCATTTTGGATTATCGTCGCCAACTCTTGGATGCAAACTCCCGGAGCCGAAGGCGAAGTATTCCGTATTGTTGGCGAAGGAGGCGCACGGCGCGCTGAAATCATAGATTTTTGGAAGATGGTTTTCAATCCGTCAACTCTCGAGCGTTTTACGCACGTTATCAGCGCCGCATGGCTCACTGGTTCATTCTTCGTAATAAGCATATCTGCTTATTACTTAGTCAAGAAAAAACATGTCGATTTCGCCAAATCTTCGCTCAAGATTGCGCTGTCTTTGGCATTGGTTGCGTCTTTATTGCAACTCGTAACCGGACATGCCCATGCTGTCGAAGTAGCAAAGTATCAACCCGCAAAATTAGCCGCATACGAAGGACATTACAATACCGGTCCGGGTAACATGTACCTATTCGGTTGGGTTGACGAGCAAAACCAAAAGGTTAACGGCGTCGGAATACCCGGAATGCTTTCGTGGTTAACGTATTTCGACAGCGAAAAGCCGCTGACGGGTTTGAACGAGTTTCCTCAGGAAGACCGTCCGCCGGTTCAAGCCGTTTTCCAGACTTATCATTTGATGGTTGCGCTCGGAATGCTGATGATACTATTAGCCGTTGTCGCAAGTTTTCAGCGTATTCGTGGGAAGCTGTTCGATACGCGTTGGCTTTTGATAATACTCGTTCCGGCATTCATTTTGCCACATATAGCCAACCTTGTCGGCTGGATGGCTGCCGAAATGGGTCGCCAGCCATGGGTTGTTCAAGGAATATTGAGAACGAAAGACGCCATATCACAAGTGGTTACTGCCGAACAGGTATGGTTCTCGCTGATTTTGTTTACTGGAGTTTATACGATTATCGGCATACTATTCATTTATTTATTAATTAAAAAAATAAAGCACGGACCCGAGCCTTACGAGGAATTGGAAGCACCGGCTGCCTAAATTAATAAACTATAAGGAGAAAGAATTATGGAACTAAATATCGTATGGTTCATCCTGCTGGTTGTTCTCTTTTCGGGATATGTGATTCTCGATGGTTTCGATTTGGGCGTCGGAATGAACTTCTTCAAGGCAAAAACCGACGAAGAGCGCCGAATTTTGCTCAATTCCATCGGTCCGGTCTGGGACGGCAACGAAGTATGGCTAATCACAGCCGGCGGAGCGCTTTTTGCCGCTTTCCCGAATGTGTATGCAACCGTATTTTCAGGATTTTATACTGCATTAATATTGGTCTTGCTCGTATTAATCGGTCGCGTTGTCGCCATCGAATTCCGCAGCAAGGACGATAGACCCGGATGGCGCAATTTCTGGGATGTCGTATTTCTAATTAGTAGTTATTTAATAACTTTACTGCTCGGTGTTGCACTCGGCAATATTGTCGCCGGAGTGCCGATTGTCGAAATCAACGGCGTCAAGGAATTCGGCGGCACGTTTTTCACGCTGCTACGTCCTTACACAATCTTTTACGGCTTGACAGCCGTTATTGCCCTGAAAATGCACGGTTTATATTATGCCTCGATAAAAACAGAAGGCGAACTTAACGCGCGTATCAAGAAAAGCATTCCGAAATTGACAATATTATTTCTCGTATTTTACTTGATTCAAATGGGATGGACTTTTCTTGACTACACAATGTCGGCGGCAAATTTTATAAATCATAACTTTTGGTTCGTATTGCCTGTCATAACGATTGCTTCGCTTATTATTGCCATGAGATTGTCGAAAATGGGAAAAGCATTTGCTGCATTTATATTTACATCGCTGTCGCTGCTAATGGGCATTGCAACGGTCGGCGTCGGCATTTTTCCCAATCTGCTGATAGCATCGAACAATCCGGCAAACAGCTTGACAATCTTCACCGATGCTTCTTCACCCGGCACTTTGATGACAATGCTGGTGATTGCCTGTATTTTCGTCCCGATTGTGCTTATTTACAAGTTCTTTGTGTATAGAATTTTCAAAGGCAAGGTAAAGTTGGATTCGTCGAGTTATTGAAGTTCATTCATTCATCCGATGACTACGGAGTCATCGGATGAATGATATAATAACTTAATCTTTCAATAGGCAATAAAATCTTTATAATTTGCTGAAAAATAACATTTTATGAATATTCATTATTCTGAATGTTTGTCAGTATGCAAGATGGATACCGTGCCAAGCCCGGAATTACAATTAAATTGGATTTTTCAGATGCCTCTCTGCAATTCTTCTTCGAAAGCGGCAACAACATCCTCGACTGTAATTTTATCCATACAAGTCCTTTTCTGCATGCACACAAGGTTGGTGCAGCCGCAATTCGATTTGTCGATGATACGCCATTTCGAGTTGAGCGGCTCGAATGTTTTCGGTCCGGGACCCAGAAGCACAATGCTTGGAATATCGAGCAGGTGCGCAATATGCCGTGGTCCGCTATCGATGCCAATGAACATGTCGCATTGTCCGAAAAACAGCAGCGATTCCCAAATATTGAATTGCCGGATAACGCTATGCACAGGAAAATCTAATCTATCTTGAATATATTCATATGCTTGCTCTTCCTGTTTGCCGCTGCCGATGAAAATAAATGAAAAATCGCCCAATTGGTTTATCTTAGTCAGAAATTCAATCCAGCGGCTATTTTCCCAAAACTTGACCCGCCAGCCGGAACCGGTGTGTATAATAATTCTACGCCTGCCTTCGGTTTCTGAAAATATCGGCAGCTTATTTATTCTATCAATCTCTTCTGCATTAAATTCAAAGACTTGCCCGGCATCTATATTTTTAATTTTAATATCTTTTTCGCCCATAATTTCGAAACTTACGTCGCTCATCTGCTTGAGTTCTTCCTTGCCGAGCGAGCTGCGGTACATATTTATCCCGAATTTGAGAAAAGGTCCCAGATATGTTTTAACCTGATGGAAATCAATCAGTTTCAGCAGACGCATTATACTTTTCGGAATCCGCATGAGCAGTACGAGGTCGTAATGCTTGCCTTTCCACTCATCTTTTAAATTTTTGTCGCCGCGGCGATGAAAAATAGTATTCATCGAATAAACGGAGCGCAAGCCGCGTATGTTACGCGCCAGCGGCTGCATTATTGGCGCAACAACCAAATCAATTTCTGCGTTAGAATTTTTGTTGATATAATAGTATATAGCCGGAATTGATACAATAAAGTCCCCAATCAAGCTCGTGCTGATTATCAAAATAGATTTTGGCTCAGGATACTCTTTCTTTTTGGCGCCATAAATCGCATCGACTTGCAACAACAACGGCAATTCTT
>CAYLSY010000277.1:0-3687 GCA_964386275.1 uncultured Hyphomicrobiales bacterium | reverse complement strand
AATCTAATTATAACGAAGAAGATAATTCTAAATCTTTGAAGATGCTTCAATCGGCGATGCCGCTCGTATCCAGATTAAATCTAATAGAAGCGGACTCAGTAGATTTTTCAATGGAAAATATAAAAAGCTACCATGATATCATTCGTTATATTCACCAAAAATCAATCGAAATACTATTCGAAAAAGCTGAATCAAAGCCCCAGAGTAATATTTACAGTCGTCTCGAAAGTGAACTGCCTTTAGCAATCGATATTATAGAACTCGAAAAGGCATTACCGGATAAGCGTCGCAGGAAACTAAGTGAAGGTGAAATCGAATCGCTGCCTTTTAAGTCGTTTTGGAACAGCGCCGTCGAAGAAGGCTGGAGCGAACCTCGCGGAATTGCCGATGCTGCCGGATTAATAGGTTTAATGGCAACGGATCTGATGGCAAATAAAACCGCACAATTATCTAAACGCAGCTATGCCATTGTCGCATCTGAATATATGGTTTTGAGTTTGAACATGGGCTACCACTTTTCGACAATCGAAGCAATGGCTTCCAAACAACCTAATCGAAATTACATCAAATATACTTTTAAAGACGGCGGAGCGAGCGTTGAACGCAGAATACGGCGAATCGAATTAATAAAGGAGATTTTAACGAAATATGGATTCAAATGCAAACGTAAGGGTGATTATTTCGAAGCCCGCTGTGATTATCATAATCAGAATGCAATTCTTGTGAAATTGCGCCTGCTCGGCAAATTGACTATGCTGACAAGACAACTTGACCTACAGCTTAAGACTGACGATGACAAAGAAATATTTAAAGAAAAAATATTTGAAAAACTAATAAACAACACATCGGCATAAGATGAAAAAGTATTTAAAAAAAATTGATTCGTTTGCCAGCGGAATTTTCCGAAAAAAACACTATGCTGTTGTTATCTCAGCGCTATTCTTCATTTTGTTTGGTATAGCGTTTTATTTAATATATCTCGATTCGGAAGTAGTCAAAGAGCAAATATACAATGATTTTAACGAGCAGCAGTTGATACTTGCACGTCAAGCTTCGAGCCAATTGGACTTCATCATGAGCAATTTCGTAAGTCAACTCGAAAACACCGCCCATTTCGGCATGGAAAGCAATCCATCAGTATTAAAACTATCTTTACGCACTTTTACCGAGCAGAATAAATCATTAGGCGTAATCGATGCCGGTTACAAAAACTCTATTGATGATTCTTATTTGGTTGATTCAGCTATTGCAAACGAACTTAAATCATGCCATGAACTTAATATTGATACTTTATTAAAAGTCAATGAGTCACGTTTTTTTTTAAGCCCATTTGCTTTTTTAATCGGTAAGGATGACAGCATCAAAATTTATGGCAGAATTATAATTAAAACCGATAAAAAAAATGGAAAAATGGGAATTATCTATACCACAATTGATTTCTCGAGACTAATGCAGAATGTATTAAGCAATGTTCGAAGCGGAAAAACCGGTTATGCTTGGGTTATAAACGAGAATGGAATTGCGCTATACCATGCTGAAAAGGATTTTATCGGTAGAAATATTTTCGAAGCGAGAAAGGAAAGAATACCATACGTAAACTATTCACAAATCAATAACATCATGAAAGAGCGCATGATGAAAGGCGAAGAAGGCAAAGGTATCTACGAAAGCTGGTGGCATCGCAGTTTGAAAGGCCAAATAACCAAATTAATCGCTTTCACGCCAATCAGCAACGATCTACTTGGAAACAGGACATGGTCGATAGCGGTTGTTGCGCCGATTAGCGAAGTTGCCGAAGAGCTCGACAGCGCCTATATTCGTCACCTGCTTGCCGAATTATTTATTGTTATCGGTATGTTCCTTTTCGGCTTTGTGCTTGTGGCATACCAAAGGCGAGTTTCCGAATCGCTCAAAGCGCGAGTCAGCGAGCAGGAGGAGTATATCGAAAGCATTTTGCGCAATTCCTTGGATGCAATTATTTTTACGGATAGCAATAATTTAGTAAAAGTTTGGAATAAAGGCGCAGAAAAGGTTTTCGGCTATACTTCGGACGAAATGATAGGTCATTCTTTCAGACGACTTGTGCCGCCGGAGATTGATTCGGAAAGCGAATTCAATTACATTAATGATTTGGTCAATAGAAACGGCTATTTAGCCAATTATATAACCGACAGGTTGACGAAAAGCGGCAGACGCATCACAGTAAATATTTCGAAAACATTGATAAGCTCGTCGAAAGGCGAAGTACTTGGTTATTCTATTATTTTAAGGGATGAAACCGAGAAACGGCTGCTCGAACAACGCATTTACAATACCGAGAAATTAGCTTCTATAGGAACATTAGCTGCTGGCGTTGCACATGAAATAAATAATCCACTGGCTGTTATACTTGGTTTCACAGATTTGCTGTTGGAGAGTTTTCCCAAAGAATCGCAAATTTATAAAGATCTTAAAACAGTTGAAACAAATGCTAATAACGCTAAAAAAATAGTCGAAAACTTGCTCGGTTTTGCTCGAATAACCGAAGGTATGGCGGAAGTAATCAATCTGAAATTAAGTATAAATACTGTTGCCAATATTATTCGAAACACGCTTTTTACATCGAAAATCGAACTTGAAGTTCTGCTGCCGGATGATTTGCCTGATGTCAAGGGAGATGCCCGCGAGTTTCAACAAGTTATTTTCAACTTGATTAACAATTCTTCGGCGGCAATGAAAAAGCAAGGCAAAGGCAAAATCAAGATTGAATCTGCTGTTATGGAAAAGGAAGTAATAATTAGCATAACTGATACTGGCGAAGGCATACCAAAACGTATTAAACAGAAAATATTCGACCCTTTTTTTACGACAAAGAACGTCGGCGAAGGCACTGGGCTTGGTTTATCCCTCTGTTATGGTATCATTCACAAGTTCGGCGGAAGAATCGAATTCGAAAGCAGTTCAATTGAAGATTCACCAGAAGCGCCTTCCTACTCGACCTTTTCGATTATCTTACCAATAATTAATCAAGGACAAAACTATGAAGTATGATATTCTTGCAATCGATGACGAACCGGATTTGTTGCAACTCATGGAACGTATAATCAAATCCAAGACGCCATATTCAATCATTACTACAAATAACTCGCTTGAAGTAGAGCATTTGCTTGATAATAATGTTTTTGAACTAGTTATTACAGACTTGAAAATGCCCGGTTTGGATGGTTTAGACATTTTAAAAATGATAAAAGATAAAGGTAGAAATGAGCAAGTAATCATCATCACTGCCTTCGGAACTCTTGAAACAGCCGTCGAAGCTCTTTCACAAGGCGTTTTCGACTATATTACAAAGCCATTTCGCAAGGAACAAATAATTGTAACAATCGAACATGCCATGAAATATCAATTAATGAACCGACAATGGCTCGAATTCAAGGATATTCTTGATTCGGAATCATTCGAGCAGGCCTGCGATAAATTGAAAAAGATATGGAAGTCTCATTAAAGACTTCTGAGAAATTCTTATAATTGAAGGTTCATCAATTATTAATGAATCCGGTTTTTTAAAGTAAGTTTTATATCCCAAATTACTCAATAGACAAATCGCATAGTTACTAGTAGTTTGATTATAAATGACTTATCAAGAAATTTCTTTTTCCCCCTTTGAAAAAGGGGGTAGGGGGATTTTCTTGATTGGCAGCCATTTTT
>CAYLSY010000276.1:0-3689 GCA_964386275.1 uncultured Hyphomicrobiales bacterium | reverse complement strand
TATTAATTAAAACAACCATTTATGAACATAGCAGTATTATTCGGCGGAATATCCACCGAGCGCACGGTATCAATTTCCGGCGGTCAGTCAGTAGTCAAGGCACTGAAATCGCTCGGACACAACGTTTTTCCAATCGACCCCGCATTCGGCGCCAAGGGTCTAATCAGCGAAGAAGACTTATATTCAATTGAGTTTCAGGAGTTTTCCGAAGATTTATCTCAGTTCAACCCTAAAAACATCATCGAATGTGTCAATTCTCCTATATTCAATGACATCGACATTGCCTTCCTCGTCCTGCACGGTAAATACGGCGAAGACGGACGTATCCAAGCCCTTCTCGAAATGCGCGGTATCCCATATACCGGCAGCGGAGTAAAGGCAAGCGCAGTCGCCATGGATAAAGTTGCCTCGAAGCTGATGTTTCTTGCATCTGGCATACCGACTCCGCCATGGGTTACGATTCGACGGAGCGATGCCGAAAACCATGAATATTTGCAGGAAATTCGCTCCGAATTGGGTGATGATTTGGTGGTAAAGCCGATTAATCAAGGCTCTGCCATTGGTGTTACAATTGTCGAAGGCGGTAACCTCGACGATATTCAGGCGGCAGTGCTGAGCGCAACAAAATTTTCGAAATCGGCAATTATCGAGCGGTTTATCCCCGGAAGGGAGCTTACTGTCGGCATTATCGGCAACGAAGCCATGCCGGTAATCGAAATCATTCCCGAAGGAGGTTTCTATGATTTCAAGCATAAGTATTTCAAAGGTCATACTCAATACGTGTGTCCGGCAGAAATTTATGAGGAAACTGCGGAATTCGCCCAGACTATTTCTCTTGCAGCCTATAATGCAATTGGTTGTTTGGGTTTCGGGCGAGTCGATTTGAGAATGTCCGAAGAAGGGGAGTTGTTCATGCTCGAAGTTAACACCATTCCGGGCTTCACTTCGACGAGTCTTGTGCCGAAAGCCGCTGCTGTAGCCGGTGTAGAGTTCCCTGAATTATGTCAGCACATAATTGATTTAGCGTTGGAGAAATAATGAAATCTGATAGAAGTCGCTGATATTTGGTCTTTTATTGGAAATCTATCAATTTTAAAAAGTGATACTAATCACCTGAACAAAGTAATAGATAGTCCCCACATTATTAGTGGAGACTATTTTTTTTTAAAATGATTAGCTCAATTTGCTTTTAGGTTCGGTCAGATATGCGATAGCCTCGTCCTCGTCGGAATTCATCAGCACACGCAGCAGTTTTCCGTTAGTAACTTGTTTAACGTCGATGACCCTTACAATGTCAGCGATATATGAATACTGGGGTAATAACTCAGGTAAGGAATTTTTGCTGTTTTTCAAGAATTCTTCGTTGAATATGACATCTTTGTTATCAGGATAAAGAGGTAAATACCGAATTGAAGCTTCTACCAAGTCCTGGAAAAAGTGAGTGCCAAAGCTAAGTTCAGGAACATACTTCCCTTTTTGCCGCGCTACTTCGATGAGCATTGCAGTATTGTTTATATCGGAGTATCGGACGCTTACTCCGAGATTGATGTCGTCGCGGCTGCCCCAGCGTCCGGGTCCGATTAGTATAAAACTCTTTCTAGGCAGTACCTGATTGATTTTGCCAATAGATCTGCCAATTTCTTTAAGTTCATTGAAATTAATCAGTTTGCTATAGGCGGTTGGGTCAACGTAAACTATATATGAAATATCTGGCACTCGCCCGTTAGAAACAAATTGGTTTGCAGTAAAAATAATTTTTTCTGGCGAAATATCCTTTGGAATCACTGCCGAAGCGCTTTCCGAGAAATAACTCTGCGGACGGCATTGCAGCAGGTAAAGCGCTTCTCCATCCGAGACAAATTCAATATCGACGGGAGTTTCAAGTTTATCTTTCAGAATATTGAGAATAGTTTTTAATTGCTGAATATAGTTTGTATTAGAAATAAGGTTTTCGAAAGTAACGACAATATCGTGTTTTTTTGTATCGATGCCGAGTCCTACGGGTTTTTTTAAATGATGTTCGTCTCGGATAGAAAACACTTGATTGATAGCCGGATATTGATTGCCGATATCTTCAATTAATTGAGTGATTAGTATTGTTTCGAATGAATTTGTTTCAAGGTTGATTACATCGATATGTTTTGGCGAATAATTAATCATTTCGTCGGTCGTAAGGTTTACCCTTAAATCCGGCTGACCCGGTGCAATTAAAATCGGATAGTCGTCGCCGATTCTATCGACTGCTCGAGTGCCGAGACCGGGTACCATACGAATTAATCCGTCTTCTCTTTTAATTCGCGGCGACCAGCGGAATTCGTTGTTGCAGAATGCAACTCCGGCAAAAGCAGGTAAAAAATATTTACCGCAGCGTTTACCGATTACTTCTTGAATTAGAATTCCCATTTCCTCGTTAAAATCGAGCAAACCACGTTCGGCGCGGTATCCGAGCGGGTCTGGGCCGAATGTCGAGGCGTAAACTTCGGCTACAGCATCTATCAATGCGTCCAAACGTTGTTTCTTCGAGCCTTGATTTGCTAGAAATAGGCTTTTATATTTACCTGCAAATACCGAGCCTAGGCGGTCTTCGAGCAAACTTGAACTTCTTACGATAATCGGATTGTCTCCGAAATCATCGAGTGCGCTCGCCAAGCCGTTGGCGACTTCCTTTGGAAATTGAGAATTTTTGAATGCTTGAACAACATGCGGGTATTCAGTTCGAATTTCGTCGATGTCCTTGTATTTTTGTTCGATTACCTCTTCGAGATTGTTGGCATAAATAAAGTTTACGATTGCGTCCGAAGTAATATACCATGTTTTTGGAACTCTGATTCCCTGCAATTCAGGATAATCCTTAACTGCTTTTTGGAGTATGATATAAGCAAGGAACAAACCGGAACCCTTGCCGCCGATTTTGCCGTGGCTTTCTGCCGGATAAATCATATTGCGCAGCAAATCATAAAAATCATGTATATGAAGATACTTTTTTGCTATGTTGATAAATTCGATTTGGTCGCTCAGAAAACGTCTTATCAGCGATACAAGAATTCCTTTGGTGATAGGCGATGTCAAATCTGAGATTGCCGGGTTAATTAAGTAAAAGCGGCGAATGGCGTCGACAATTTCGAATAACGGCGTGTTTGGGTTTGCAAGCGCTTTAACGAGGAAATTTGATTTATCCTCCATTATCCATTTATAGATGAAATTCAAGATTTCTTCATCACTCAAGTAATTCGAGGCAATCATATATGTTTGAATGCCCAAATAGTATGTGTTTTCGAGTGCTTGCTTTTTCAGCGGTCGATTAATTTCGGTCATCGAAGATTCCATGTCGTCGGTAGTACCAAGTTTTTCGAAGAGTTCCCGCGATTCGGCAATTCCCTTGAAAAACAAGTAGTTAATCATTTTTCTCGATAAGATGGAAAACATCAAATGGTCTGTCCGGCGAATCATATCGAGCATCACATACCATTCGTTTCTAATTGGACCATCGTTAGGAGCAAAAAATATTTCTCCGCTGTTTGATTGATTAATCTCCGCATCGGCAATTCGTTTTGTAAGTCTTTCGGTTATCGAGTTTATATATTTTTTCTTTAAATCAATGATTTGCTCGGATGGATTGAAACTATAGTCGATGAAGCATTCGACTATGCCTATGCTCCTGCCTTTGAGATTAATTTTCGAAAAGAATC
>CAYLSY010000275.1:0-3698 GCA_964386275.1 uncultured Hyphomicrobiales bacterium | reverse complement strand
AATTATATTATCTGGGTTAGACAAACTTGAATAATTAATTGAATTAGTCAATATTAAATACATCCTACCAAAGGTTTCAAAACCTTTGATAGGATGTGTATAATGAAAGAAAAATCATTTTAACCTATATAATATTCACCTATTTCTCTTCAACTCTCGGCGCGACTCTAAGATTTTCACCCCACAAGTATTGCTCTTCCATACGGCAAGACCAGACTAGTTGTCCGTTCCAAACAGTCATATCCGGGCAGCCGTCGCACATGTTTGTGTCGCCGTTGGGCATAAAGTCAATGGGTTGAATAATCATCACCGATTGTGTGTGGAGGCGGCTAAAGAATGCCTTCGAGTTTGTCCAAAACGAGTTCAGGTAGTTTTTCGAGGCTTGGCGAATGCCTTTGTCGAATGGCGAAAGCAGCATTAGCGCTCGACCGCGGCGCAGTGTTGATGGTTTAGAGTAAGCCAAATATTTCCCATTAATTAGGTGATTGCCTGCCTGCACAATTTCCATGAATTTGGGTCCGGCATAACCGAAAATCTCGTGTTTATTGCCCAAACGCGAAGCCAGCAGCCATTTGTAAGAATCCGGTTTAACCGTGCCATTGAGGTAGGCGCAAGGCATGAAATCGGGGTATTTCTTGCGGATTTCCTCGACAACTTCGAGTGATGTAATATTTTTTCGGCGCTCGACGTCATCGGTCGAGTATGTAACCCGTTCAATATCAACTTTTTGACCGCCCTTGTAGTAATCAAATTCCTTGCCGACGACGGCTAACCTGTAAATAATAAAAACGATAACATGCACCTTATCGATATTTTTCTGCGCCCATTCGACCAAATGTGGCGCAAATTTCAGTGTTTCGGGGTAAACTGTAGCATTAAACGAACAGCTCAGCTTGCCGTGGCGGTAAAGCATGTCGGCAAGTTGTGTTCTAAGCTCGCAAAGCTCAATTTCGTCCGCATCTTTCCAACCCGGTCGCCCTTGACGGCTGTCGACATGAAAAGTGAAACCATATACACCAGCTTTTTTCAATTCTTTTAGCAATTCACTGGTGAGCAGCGCTCCGTTCGAGTTGATAACCGGCTTCCAGCCAAATTCTCGAATCATTGCAATAATATCGATAATATTTGGATGGGTGAGAGGCTCGCCTCCGGCAATCGAAATGCTGTCGGAACGTCGCATCGATGCAAATACTTCCAACTCGCTTCGGATTTCCTCGAGCGATTTATGAGAATTCGGACGGTTTTCCCGGTAGCAGCCGTCGCAGCGGAGGTTGCATTTACTTGTCGGTTCGAGCCAAGATATTGTGTTATCTGTCAAGTTCCACGGCAGACGATAAAGATTAATTGGAGAAATTCCGCTATTCATTTTACTCACCAATTATTTTTTTTGTTACTAAAAATTAAGTATCTTTAATTTTAAGGATGAAATATGTTTCAAATTTACAAAAAAAATCATTTCATGGAAATTTCAAACGTACTAATTGCAAAGCTAAAACAAGCTCGCCATGTCGTCGTTTTGACTGGCGCAGGAGTATCAGCCGAAAGCGGCATCAAGACTTTCCGCGACCCCGACGGGTTATGGGCGAAATTCAATCCGGCAGAACTGGCTTCCGTTGATGGTTTCATGTCAAATCCCGATATGGTTTGGGCGTGGTATCAGCATCGACGTGAAATTGTACATAACTCGAAACCTAATCCCGGGCATTATGCTATTGCGAAAATGCAGGATATGTTTCCCAAATTTACATTAATTACGCAAAACGTAGACAGGTTGCACCAGACAGCAGGTTCGCGTTCGGTTATCGAGCTTCACGGCAATATTATTGATAATCATTGCCAAAGCTGCAAAGCACCTTTTATTGGGAAAACCGATTTGCCCAATGGCGAATTGCCCCGTTGCCCTAAATGCGGCGGTATGATTCGTCCATCGGTCGTTTGGTTCGGCGAAATGCTGCCGTCGGCTGCAATCGAGGCTGCCGGCGTTGCTGCAGAAGATTGCGATGTATTCTTTTCCGTCGGCACAAGCGCCGAAGTCTATCCTGCGGCTAATCTGCCGCTCATTGCCAAACGCCGTGGCGCTTACCTTGTCGAAGTAAACCCCAACCAAACTGCGCTATCATTATATTGCGATGAAAAACTCGCCGAGCCTTCGGGAGTGGCATTGCCCGAATTGCTGAAGAAATTTGGAAATTAGAACAGTCCATAATTGGATTTATAGAAATATGTATTTTTTAAGAATTTCTATTTTTAAAAATGAAATTATTTTAATTATGAATATGTTTTTAATTTACACTGTTTACACATGAAAAGTGGCAACCGCCACCTTTTGGCACGGACATTGCTTAAGAGTATATATCGATAACATATATATTATTGGCGATGAAAAAAGAACTGCTCAAAAGCAAAGCGATATATAGGGCGGCAGTGTTATTTACTGTTTGCCTTTTAAGTTGTTGCCTAAGGCTGGATGCCCAAAGTCTCAGTTTGGTACGCACAGATACCGATGCCGGACGCTCGCATTTCGTAACGGCTGGATATTTGTTCGGTGTGGAAATTGCTGCCGACAGCCTAGATAGCTGTTATAGAATCTTGTTCGAATTGGAATACAACAATATTTCCTCGATACAATATTCAGGCTATAGACCGGTGTTTCCTTCGACTGAATCGAAATTAATCGTTAATCCACAAATAGACAGCCTATCGATGAAAGGTGTCATTGCCGTTGTCTCGCTGCTTTCGGAGTCGCCCGAAAACGAAACCTACGACAATCCTCATGTTATCCGATGCAATTTTGTTGTTTCTCAAAACGCTGTTCACAACACTTCGTCGGTTTTTATATTAAAAAATATTAAGGCTTATGTCAAACGAGCAGATTTGGATACTGTAATAAGCATCGAACCGGATACAGTAATTTATAAAATACACGGATATGTCGATGTTTGGCCCGGCGACGCAGATAACAATGGAAAAGTGGAAAACCTTGACTTTTATAAAATCACTTCCTATTTAGGGCAAGGCTCATTGATTAAAGGCTCGAAAAGTTTTACGCGGAACCCCGCAAGCACAATCTGGCTGGCTCAACAGTCATTGGCATGGGACAGCGTCGGCGCACAGTATTCCGATTGCGACGGCAACGGATATATAACGCCTGAGGATATGCTTGTCGTTTTGCAAAACTTCAAAAAGACACATTCGGTTATCGGCACAATAATGAGTGTTGATTATAATGCAATAGCAGCGTCGGAGCAACTTGATTCATATGCTTATTCAATTCCGATAAATGTGAATTATTCCGGAGCCTTAAAAGGGGTTGTCGGAGAAATTGATTTGAACGGATTGCCGTTCGGTTGCAATCTTGTCGGCGTTAAGCCAGGCGATTATTTTAATTGCAACGATAATATTATTTTTTTCCAAATGGATGAAGTCGACGGCAAAGCGTTTTTTGCTTTAGGGCGCCAAGAGCAGCCATTTGAATCGAGCAAGGATAAAAACATAGCTTATTTGCTTTTCGATGGCTGCCTAATGCAAAACATAGCAATAAATCCCATTATTAAAGGTGTTGATTACAACGGTTTTTTTGTGGATTTATATCAGACGACAGAAATTTCCGAAGAAAATAATTGCAATAATTCTACTCTGACAGCAGAATTTGACGGAAAAGAGATAAAAATTACCGACTTTAATTTGAATATTGAGTC
>CAYLSY010000274.1:0-3700 GCA_964386275.1 uncultured Hyphomicrobiales bacterium | reverse complement strand
TTAACAAAATATATGTTTTACAAAAAAAACCTCAATGATTTAAATTAAGCATTGAGGTTGTTTTTATCATGGCAACAATCATTTATACTCCCCCCCAAAAAAAAGAAGACGAAAAGAAAGTGCCGCAGAAGCCAAAAATTTGGCTTAACCGCGGTTACATCCTTATTATCATAGCCGCAGCTGCTTTTAGCACAATTCTATATGTCGGCAACGTTATTTACATAGATAAATCTATGAAAATCAACCTAGATTTAGCAAAAGAACTTGCCGCATTTCGAAACGAAAACGATTTGCTGCGTAAACAATTAAACGAATTACAATCTCCACAAAGAATCATCGGTATTGCCGAAATAAAACTCGGTATGGTCAAAGCAGCCGAAGCCCCAATAGTCATAAAAACCTCTTCTTTAACCGATAGAGAAAAGGAATGATTGCATTTGTTAAAAACTATTATTTTTCTCATCCACTACGAGTCATACTGCTTTTAGCATTACTTGTGAGGTTGGTGGCGGCTATTTGGGCAAAGGGCTACGGAATGCACGATGACCATTTCGGACCAATCGAACAGCCATTTCAAATCATCAACGACCACAGCGTTTGGGAAAACCGCGGCGAACCTCATGGACACTCGATTATCTATCCCGCTATACATTATTACGCTTTTCTTTGCCTTGACTCGGCAGGAATAAACGAGCCTCAGGATAAAATGTTGATTGTTCGTATTATCCATGCGCTATATTCACTATTGACAGTATATTTCGGTTATAAAATTGCTTTAGCCCTTGCCGGAGCAGCCGTTGCCCGAAAAGCAGGATTGCTGCTTGCATTGCTCTGGTTCATGCCTTTCTTCAGCGTTCGCAATCTTATCGAAATGGTGTGTATTCCGCCGCTGATGGCGGGTCTTTACTTACTTATCAAGCCAGACAAGGGCAGATGGACATTCGTTTTTGCCGGCGCGATGTTCGCACTCGCCTTTGTTTTCCGAATACAAACAATGACGCTTCCTGCAATGGCAGGACTTATTCTACTTTTCCGCAAAGAATGGTTTAATTGCGTGAAACTTGCCTCAGGATTCATCGCAGCAGCTTTCTTGACGCAAGGCATTGTCGATTGGCTGGCTTGGGGCTATCCCTTTGCGGCATTCATTGAATATTTTTCGTATAATGCCGCTCATGGCGAAGATTACACAACCGGTCCGTTTTACCGATACATCCTTCTGGTGCTTGGTATTTTGATTCCTCCGGTTAGCTTTATGTTATTTTGGGGTTTTCTACGCGATTGGCGAAAAAGCGCTATAATTGTTTTACCTGTACTACTCTTTTTTATTGCGCATTCGGTTTTTCCAAACAAGCAGGAAAGATTCATTCTGCCTATAGTACCTGTAATTGTTGTAATCGGAATTGCAGGATGGGAGCGGCTCGTTGCCGAATCACAGTTTTTCAAGAAGAAGAAGAAATTGATTAGGGGATTTTGGATATGGTTTTGGGTAATCAATACTATTTTACTCATACCATTCAGTTTAACTTATTCCAAGCGTTCACGGGTGGAATCTCTGACATATTTATCAAAAAAGGACGACATGAGCGGTTTGGTTATCGTCGGAGGAAATGTCGGCGACAATTATCCATCACTGTTCTATCTTAACAAGTACCATTTACCAACGGTAATCATTGAAGAAAATTACTTGCCGGATACCCTCAAAAATCGAATTGCAAGAGCTGGAGCAAAATTCCCAAATTACGTCATTTTTTTCGGCAAGGAACGCCTTAATGAACGCACACAGCTGTTCGAGCAAACAACTCTATGTCGCTTAGAGCTTGACAAGGAAATCGAACCGAGCTTTATCGACGATTTGCTCCATACGTTGAATCCAAGAGGGAATAAGAACCAAAGCGGTTTTGTGTATAGGATTAATTATTAATCAACTCGTTGCCTCATCGCCTCGAAAAGCAGCACAGCAGCCGCAACCGAAGAATTCAGCGAATTTACTTTTCCTTTGAGCGGAATCCGCACAATGAAATCGCAATGCTTTCGTGTGGCTGGTTTCAATCCCTTGCCTTCGGAGCCGATTACGAGCAATGTCGGCTGATTCCATACATTATCGGTATAGAGTTTTTCGCCGTCGGCTTCGGCGCCTATCACCCAAAAGCCTTCTTCCTTCAGCTTTTCGATAGTTTGAGCAACGCTGCTGACCTTTGCGACCAACAGATGCTCGAGCGCGCCGGCAGATGATTTAATCGCCACCGGCGAAATCGGTGCCGAGTCCCGTTCCGAAATGATTATTCCGGCTCCGCCGCTGCATTCGACCGAACGTGCAATCGCTCCGAGGTTATGAGGGTCGCAAATGCCGTCGAGCAGCGCAACAAGCGGATTTTTTTGTTTTTTGAACGCAGCATTGATTATTTCGCCGACGCTCGATAGTTTAAAAGAACGTAAAAGCGCAATTACACCTTGATTTTTTTCGTTACGGGCATTTATTTTTATTGCAAGGTCATTGAATTTTCTTCTATCGAGCTTCAGGCAAGGGATTCCGGCTTTTTTAGCTTTTATGATTAGCGACGTAATCGCATTCCCTTCAGTTCCGAATTGTATAAAAATCTTTTCGATGTCCTTGCCGGCTGCAATTGCTTCATGCGTTGCATTTCTGCCGAAAATATATAATTGGCTTTCGTGCATAATTCTTTGAATTAATCAAGATAAATCATATTTTTGCAAATTTACAACTTTAATTATTATTATTACTAACTTAATACGTTGAATAAATAGAAAAATGGCTAAATTAGAAATATTCCCGAACCCGAAACCCGGGCGTAACTATACAATAATTCATAGATTTCCGGAATTTACATCTCTATGCCCAATTACAGGATTACCAGACTTTGGCGTAATAACATTAAAGTATATCCCCGACGAAAACTGCGTTGAACTTAAATCTCTGAAGTATTATTACCTCGAATTCCGCAACCGCGGCATATTTTACGAGGCAATCACCAACGAAATTCTCGATACTTTGGTCGAAGCCTGCTCGCCGCTCGCAATCGAATACACATCGGACTGGACTACCCGCGGCGGCTTGAATACTACTGTCATAGCCAGTTACAAGAAAGGGGACGCAAAATAAGATGAAAGCCAAAGTTGCCAAGGAACTGCATTGGGAAATGAGCCATCGTCTGCCTTTTCACGACGGCGGCTGCAAAAATATCCATGGTCATTCTTACAAAGCTAGAGTGGAACTTACCGGCGAACTCGACGAAAACGGCTTCCTGATTGACTTTTACGAAATCGAGCGAATATTCACTCCGATTATCCAATTGCTCGACCACGCATTCGTATGCGATGCTCAAGACACGTTAATGCTTAATTTTTTAAAAGCTAACGGTTTTAAACATTACGTAATCGAAAATACAACGACTTCAGAAAATATGGCGACGCTTTTACTGGATTTATCGCTTCCTGAATTGCATAGACACAAAAATTTAGAAAAAGTTACAATAAGATTTTGGGAAACCCTTGATTCTTTTGCAGAAATCGAAAAAGAATTAAACAATGGTGAACACTAATTAATTCTATTTTCATAATTACTATTGTTGTTTTATAAAAAATTAGTATTATTTTGAATTAATTTTTAGCGCAAAAAAAATATAAAATATTGCCGAAGTTAAACAGAAAATTTTCCTAAAAATTAATAAAAAATTTAAAA
>CAYLSY010000273.1:0-3710 GCA_964386275.1 uncultured Hyphomicrobiales bacterium | reverse complement strand
TAAATTAAAAAAGAAAGGCAAAGCCAAAGGAAAAGATAAAGTTGTTACTGTAAAAGAAAAAGTTGCCGACCGAAAGAAAAAGCGCAGAAAATCAATTCGCGACACGATTAGCGACGAAGATATTAATCGCGCCATTAAGGAAACTTTATCCGATATGGACGAGAGTTCGATTATCAGCATGCGCTCGAAAATACGCCAGAAAAAGCGTATTGAACGCGAAGAAAAAGAAATGCGTAAAATCGAAGAGCTTGAGCGCCAATCGAAAAACCTTCAGCTCACTGAATTCGTAACCACGAGCGATATTGCGAAGATGCTTAACGTAACGGCTAGCGAAATTATCATGAAGTGTATGAGTTTGGGGCTTATGGTCAGCATTAACCAAAGACTCGACAAAGACACAATAACGCTGATTGCCGACGATTACGGCTACGAAGTAGAATTCCTCGATGAAAAGACTATTCAGGAAATCGATGACGAAATCGATGCCGAGGATGATTTAAAACCCCGCGCACCGATTGTAACAATCATGGGACACGTCGACCACGGCAAAACATCGCTTCTGGATTATATCCGCCGTTCAAACATTGTTGCAGGCGAAGCTGGCGGCATTACCCAGCACATTGGCGCTTATCGCGTTGAACTTCCTAATGGCAAGCATATTACATTCCTCGATACGCCTGGACATGAGGCATTTACCGCAATGCGCGCTCGCGGCGCACAAGTGACCGACATCGTCGTGTTGGTCGTTTCAGCCGACGACAGCGTTATGCCCCAAACTGTTGAAGCCATTAGCCATGCTCAGGCGGCTAATGTTCCGATAATTGTCGCTATTAATAAAATCGACAAGCCCGACGCAAAGCCTGAGCGCATTAAACAACAACTTGCCGATAGAAATATTTTAGTCGAAGAATGGGGCGGTAAGTATCAAAGCGTTGAAATTTCCGCCAAACACGGTATCAATGTTGAACTATTGCTCGAAAAAATTCTGCTCGAAGCTGAAATGCTCAACCTTAAAGCAAATCCTAATAGAAGTGCTAGAGCGACCGTTATAGAATCAAATATGGACAAAGGTTTGGGACCTGTTTCGACCGTTATCGTCCAAAAAGGAACATTATCCGTCGGCGACCCGTTCGTTGCAGGTATATATTCAGGAAGAGTAAGAATCATGCTCGATGAACGCAATAATAAAATTGAATCATTATATCCTTCGCAAACGGCACGCATTATTGGTTTCGAAGGTTTGCCCGAAGCCGGAGACATCCTTGCTGCTACTAAATCCGACAGCGAAGCCCGCGGAATTGCAATACAAAGACAAAAACTAAAACGAGAGCAAGAATTTAGAAAAATCCATCACGTTACGCTCGATGATATTTCAAAACAAATTCAGCAAGGCGCTGCTAAGGAGCTTTACCTAATCATCAAAGGCGACGTCGGAGGCTCGGTCGAGGCGCTTAGCGACTCATTACAAAAACTATCTGTGGATGAAGTTCGTGTAATTATTCTTCACAAAGGCGTTGGCTCGATTACCGAATCCGACGTGATGCTGGCAATTGCTTCCCGTGCAATTATTATCGGTTTTCAAGTTAATCCAACCGCTAAAGCGCGGAAACTTGCCGACATTGAAGCAGTTGAAATTCGTTTATACAACATTATCTACGATTGCATCAACGATGTCAAGCTGGCAATGGAAGGTCTTTTGACGCCTGAAATGAAAGAGGATATTATCGCAACGATTGAAGTGAGAAAAGTTTTCAGAATTGGCAAGGGTGGAATGATTGCCGGCTGCTACGTTCAATCCGGCAAAATCACTAGGAACGATAGACTTCGCGTTTTACGAGACGGGCTGCCGGTTTTCACAGGTAACATCCAATCACTCAAACGCAATAAAGACGATGTTCGCGAAGTCGAATCTGGCTATGAATGCGGAATTATGCTCGATGGATTCCAGGATATTCAAGTTGGTGATATACTCGAAGGATTCAAAGTCGTCGAAGTTAGAAGAACGCTTAGTTAGTTATGAGTTTTAAGTTATGAGTTATGAGTATGTGTAGCCCTAAAATGAATCATTCCCTGCCGGGCTTGGCTCGTAATCCATCTTGCAGACTGACACTAATTTTGAATAATGAATGATGAATGCTGAAACAAGTTCAGCTTGACATTACAAAATAATTTTTCATAGGTTTTAAGTTAAAATTCAAATTTTTTTTAGAAGAAAATGTCAATTCGAGCGGAAAAAGTAGCAAGCGTGATTAAACACGCATTGGCACAACCAATATCAGATCTGGCTCACGAACGAAATGCCGGACTCGTTACTATTACTGCTGTCCGAATGACAAACGACCTTCAAATAGCTAAAATCTACTTAAGCATTTATGGAGGAAAATCTACTCCGGGAGCATTTCTCAATTATATCGAAGCCGAAGAAGCTGGACACCTGCGAACAATGATTGGTAAAAGCCTTCGATTGCGCCATACCCCACAATTGAAATTCTTCCTCGACGACACGCTCGACCAAATGGACCGTATTCAAAAACTCCTCGACAGTGTTAAGCCGAAGAATGACAATTAAAAATTGATCTGAAACGGATAGAGAATGTAAAACTTTGTTGTAGAGCCGAATTCGAGCGCTGGCGCAGGCAATTTGAAGTGTCTGAGCGATTGTTTGAACCAATTCCAAAACGGAGCGCCGTCTGGCAATATTTCCTGTAAATTATAATCAAATGACACAATAAACCTTCGGTTACCGTAGGTCGAATTATTAACTTTTTCTGTCCCCGGATAACATGCCTCCGCAGAGCCTTTGCTGCACAAGCTATAAGCGGCATAACCAAAGCATAATTCAAGCCACTTCGGCCAGTAGTTCTTTAAGCTTTCCGGCAGCATGTTGTGTATATTCAGCGACAGCCAGAACGTTTGCGAACTGTAATCATCTATAAAACTTTCCGCTTCCATTCGTTTGTGTTCGCCGAGCCATGGCGGATTTACGAACATGAATTTTGGAGTAAAGTTCTGTAAAAATGGGATGAAATACTGTGCTGAAAAGTATAGAGCGCCCGCTGCATCGGAATAGAAATCCGAAGGCGAAAAGCCAAAATTCTTGCTGAAGCCGTCAAGTATCTCTACATAAGTCGTATAAGCCAAACCTAAACCTGAAGCCAATATTGTGGCGCTTTCCCAACTGAATCCCATTGGCATTAACGCTTCGCTAAGCAGGTAGCTGACAGAGTAAGTGCCGTAAAAATGTCCTAGTTTATCGACCCAGAGAGCATATTCAATATCTTCGGCAAAGTGGAATTCACCGACTTCTTTCCAAATTGTGTTTTGCTGCATAATATGCTGCACAACGAATATACTTCCCAAAACACCTGCAGCTATCAATGTCGGCACTGGTTTGATATCGGAATTGATAAGCGGTAAATCGCCTGTAATTGTCGTACGGTAATTATCGGCGTAAGTAAATTGGCTTTGAGAATACTTCAACGGATATTTTTGCAGCAGAGTTGAATTCGTTTTACTCGTATCCGTAGTTGAGTCATTAGAGGAAAGATGCCCAGCAGCATATTTGATGAAATTTTCAGCCGGCTCGTCAAATATTGTTTTTGGGTAAATTGTGTCGATGTTACTTATAAAACAAAGGATTATGAAAAATATGCAGAAATATATTTTGTTATTCATTGTATTCAATTTTTGAAGAAAATTTTTAAATAATG
>CAYLSY010000272.1:0-3731 GCA_964386275.1 uncultured Hyphomicrobiales bacterium | reverse complement strand
TTTATCTGGTTTTACATCCACTTCCAAAATGGTTCCCAAGTCGTTATCCGTGCGGCTTTGCACTTCAAAAGAAGAATAAAGCTGTGAAATCATGCGCGATTCTAGGTATGGAATAATAAGTCTATAACGCCTGCATCTTGCTTCGTAAGTCTTTTGTAAAAGCTCGAGCAGCGCTGCAATGTTAATACCTCTACCGGCAGAAACAAGTATTCCATTTGGATAAATGCTTTTTAGTTCCGCCAAATCGTTGCCATCGGCAATCAAATCAATTTTGTTAAACACCATCAATGTTGGCTTGTTGGCAATCTCAAGGTTTTCGAGCGTTTCATTCACTATTTGAATATGCTCTTTATACTGCTTATATGAAGCGTCAATCACATGAATCAGAACATCCGCCTCTCGAGCTTCGGCTAGGGTGCTTCGAAAGGATGCAATAAGATGAGCAGGTAATTTACGAATGAAACCAACAGTATCGCTTAATAGCGCTTTTTTGCCGTTCGGCAGCTGAAAAGCGCGCACTGTCGTATCTAAAGTGGCGAACAACTTGTCCTCGACATATACCTCTGCATCGGTCAAGGCGTTCATTAGAGTTGATTTACCCGCGTTGGTATAGCCGACCAACGCAAAACGAGGCAGCTCTGCCCTGCCTTTCCGTTGGATTTCCTTTTGGACGGCAATTTCATCGAGTTTTTCCTTTAAGTTTTGAATTCTAATTTTAAGTAAACGGCGGTCAGTCTCAATTTGGGTTTCGCCGGGACCGCGAGTTCCGACTCCTCCGCCGTATTGCTTCGAAAGGTGTGTCCACATACGGGTTAAGCGAGGCAGCATGTATTGTGATTGAGCCAATTCTACTTGAGTTTTGGCTTCGACTGTGCGGGCATGACAAGCAAAAATATCAAGTATCAAGGCGCTGCGGTCGAGGACTTTCACTTTCAATTCGATTTCGAGATTTTTCACCTGAGCCGGCGTTAAATCATCATCGAAAAGTACAAGCTGAATCTCGTTTTCCTCAATGAACAAACGTAATTCTTCGACTTTTCCCTTGCCTATTGCAGTTCGAGGATTCACCTTTTCGAGTTCCTGATAAAACGTATCGATTATTTCCACTCCGGCTGTCATAGCCAACGAAGAAAGCTCCGCAAGATGTTCCATAGTGGTTTCTCTTGGGGAGCCTTTTTTTATATATGCTACTGCAATAGCCCGTTCACTTTTCTTTGTGTTATCGAACAATGCAAGTCCTTCGCTCTTGTTTTTTAGTGTCTTCTTATTTGTTGCGAGCGGTCGTCATTGCCAAAGCGAGGCGGACGGCGGTCTCCCCCATTATTTGAACGAGGACGGCTTTCGCTTTCGACATAGTTCTCAGGCTTTGGCAATAATGCTTTACGGCTAAGGCGGAACTTGCCGTCGCGGGTAACTTCGAGCAATTTCACTTCGATTCTGTCGCCGACTTTTAATACATCGGAGACATTCTCTGTCCTTTCGTAAGAAATCTGTGAAATATGCAGCAGACCTGATTTTTTCGGCATAAATTCAATAATAGCGCCCAATCCTTCACGAATTTCCTTGACAACTCCTTCGTAAACTTCACCCTCTTCGGGTTTGCGGAACGAATATTCAATCATCTTGATTGCGGCTTCGGCAGATTCGCCAGAAGTAGCTGCAATCATCACCGTTCCATCTTCTTCGATGTCGATTTCGGCGCCGGATTCCTTGACTATGCTTCGTATATTTTCGCCGCCAGAGCCGATTACAGCACCGATGCAGTCAACCGGTATTTTAATCGTTGTAAAACGAGGTGCAAAAGGCGACAAATCTTCTCGCGGGGTTGAAATAGTCTCATTCATTATCGATAGGATATGCAACCTGCCTTGACGAGCTTGTTCGAGGGCTGTGCGCATGATTTCGACCGATAGTCCTTGAATCTTGATGTCCATCTGGCATGCGGTAATGCCATCGGCTGTGCCTGTAACCTTGAAATCCATATCTCCAAGATGGTCTTCGTCGCCGAGAATATCACTCAAAACAGCTACTTTATCCTCTTCCTTGATAAGCCCCATGGCAATGCCTGCAACGGGCTTCTTCATCGGAACGCCTGCGTCGAAAAGAGCCAAACTGCCTGCGCAAACAGTTGCCATAGACGACGAGCCGTTGGATTCCAAAATATCGGATACAACACGAATTGTATAGGCAAAATCTTCATCTTCCGGAGTCATAATTTTCAATGCTCGCTCGGCAAGGTTTCCGTGTCCGATTTCTCGGCGTCCGGGGCTACCGATGCGACCGGTTTCACCAGTGGAAAACGGCGGAAAGTTATAATGTAGAATAAATTTTACAGTGTAAGTCGGCTGCAGACCGTCAATCATCTGCTCGTCGCGCTTGGTGCCGAGCGTAACAGTTGTAAGGCTTTGAGTTTCGCCGCGGGTAAATAGCGCAGAACCATGCGTACGAGGCAAAACGCCGATTTCGCATGTTATAGGACGAATTTGAGTCAGGGTGCGACCGTCGAGGCGTTTTCCCTCGTCGATAATCATCATGCGCATTTCCTTTTTCTCAATTTCATCAACGATTTCTGCAACGATTTTATCGAATGCCGCATCAATATATTCTTCTTTTTCGCCGAATTCTTTAGTAACGGCTTCCAAAGCGCGTTCGAAAATCGAACGACGACGTAATTGGCGCTCAGTCTTTGTTGTAATGGTATGAACGAAATCTTTAATATCGTTATTAATAAGCCCATCGACCAACTTAAAAATTTCATCAGGTATTGTTTCTTGATTAAATGGTCTTTTTTCAATATTTAGCTTTGCGACAAGCTCGTTTTGAAGCGCATTCAGCTCTTTGATTTTCGAATGTCCGAATTCGAGTGCCGCTATGAATTCATCTTCGCTAATTTCGTTGCATTCGCCTTCGACCATGCAGATTGAATCGTCTGTACCGGCAACAGTCATGTCGATATCAGACTGTTTGAGCATTTCGAACGAAGGATTGGCAACGAATTCGCCGTTAATGCGTCCTACACATACTTCCGAAATAGGACCGGCAAAAGGAATATCGCTTATCATTAATGCAGCCGAAGCGCCTACTGCAGCAAGAGTATCGGCTTCAACCTCAGGATCGCTCGAAAAAATCGTTGCAATAATTTGCGTGTCGAAATGCCAGTTTTTGGGCAACATCGGCCGAATTGGGCGGTCAATCAGACGTGCGCTTAGTATTTCATGTTCGCTGGGACGGCTTTCGCGTTTGAGAAAGCCACCGGGGAATTTGCCGGCGGAAGCGGCTTTTTCACGGTATTCAACTTGCAAAGGAAGGTAGTCGATGTCGGTTTTTTCTTCGCCCGAAGCGACGGCTGTTACTAAAACCATTGTATCGCCGCAGCGAACCATAACGGCACCGTTAGCAAATTTAGCGAACCGGCCGGTCTCTAATGAATATGTTTTACCGTTAAAATCAATTGATACGGATGTTACTGGCATGTTTAACTTAATTTAGTGAAAAAATATTTAGTGAAAAAATATTGATGCATACAAACTCTTTTTAAATAAAAAACGGCGATTGGCTCGCCGTCTCGCATCCTACTTTCTAAGTGATAAAGCAGCAATAATCTGCCGATACCGGCTGATGTCGTTCTTTGCAAGATAATCGAGCAATTTACGGCGTTTGCTTACTAACTTGACCAAGCCGCGGCGGCTGTGGTGGTCTTTTTTGTGTGTATCGAGATGACGTGTCAAATC
>CAYLSY010000271.1:0-3748 GCA_964386275.1 uncultured Hyphomicrobiales bacterium | reverse complement strand
ATTTTTATATCAGATAGTAAAAAATATTTTAATAATTAAAAATAAATTCATTTTTTCAATAAAAAATTTCTTCTTACAAATAACTCTTACAAATAACTTCGAATGAAATTGACCAAAATATCGGAATCAATCTTCCAATTGTATTTTTCCTTAGCCACTTTCATGCCATTTTTTGAATATTCCGATAAATCTTTAGTTGAAAATTCTAAAATTGCATTCTTTAAAGTGCCGGAATTTGAACAATCAATGGCAATTCCTGCGCCGGTCTCATTTATTAGTCTTTTAAACGGCTTGGTATTTGATGTTATCACTGGCTTGCCGCAAAGCAAATAATCAAATAATTTGTTATGAATTGTGTAATTATTAAACTCATTCAATTCATATGGCATGACTCCGACATCAATCCTACTCAAGATTTCCGGTAAATCAGAGTTTATGTAATTGCCAGTAAATTCAATTCTGTCCTTAACGCTAGAAGCTGCCGCCTCACTCCTTAAATCATCCAAATCCATACCGCCGCCTGCAATTAATAATTTTATGTTTCGATTCTCTTCTGCAGCCGATATAAACGCTTTAAGCAAAGTCATAATATTTTTTTCCGTAGTGAGGTATCCATGGTGGCCGAAAGTTAAGGCATTACCAGTTTTACGAAAGTTTTCAGATGATTTTAAACTATCTATTAACGGAGTATTATGGACGACTACAAGCTTTTGAGCAGGATAACCATAATCCTTTTGTAGCCTTTTGATTTGCTCATCACAAACAGTAATAATCCCATCCATTTTTCGAACGGCTATTCTTTCGTTTAACTCAGGCAGATTAAAAACATGAACAAGTAACTTATAAATGTGTTTCTTGTATTTATCCCAGTATTTCATCGCAGGAGGGTAGTTCTCCGCCATGTCCATTACAACCGGAATGTTCGCTTTCCTCGCAGCCCAAGCGCAATCTATTGCCAGCATTATCTCGCGGGGCATGATTAAATCTGGATGATATTTTTTAACCGCTTTCGATATATTATAACGCCATATTGGATTATAAGGGAAAGGAAGAGTCAATGGGCTTGGTTCGATTGTATCCAAGCCATGAATAATTAGTCCGTTGTTTTCGATTATAGTTTCTCGAACTCCGGTATATCGACATAGTATAATAACTTCAATACCCGCTGCATTAAAGGCTTTGCAGAACTTTTCGATACGCACATCCCACGGATATGCGCTTTTCCATACATATAATATTCGAGGCATCGGAAGTAGCTCAATTAGAAATATGCTGCAATTTCTAAAGGCAAGTTACAAAATAATATTAATAATACGAAAATTGTTTTATTTATTTATTTTTTTTCTTTTACTTTTGAGAAACTCCACTGCAATTGGGACTACAGAGATTAAAATAATCGCAACGACAATGATACTAAAATTACCCTTGATAAAAGGTATGTCGGCAAATAAATATCCTGCATAAACGAACAAATATGTCCATGCAAAGCCGCCGATAATATTATAAAGGATAAACTTCGAATAATTCATAGCGCCGATTCCGGCAACAAAAGGCGCAAAAGTTCTTACAATCGGCACAAAACGAGCAATTATTATGGTCTTACCGCCTTGTTTTTCATAAAATTTATGCGTGCGCTCCAAATATTCTCTTTTCAAGAAGCGAACTTTCTCGTTGAACACACGCGGTCCAATAAAATGCCCAATCCAATAGTTTACCGTATCGCCTAGTACTGCCGCACATGCTAATATCAATGCCAGCAAGTGAATATCCAAGACTCCAGTCGATGACGACAACGCCCCTGCGGCAAACAACAGCGAATCGCCCGGCAAAAACGGAGTTACAACCAGCCCTGTCTCGCAAAAAATAACAATGAATAGTAATAAGTATGTCCAAGTCTGGTATTGAGATATGATTTCAGCTAAATGCTTGTCTATATGAAGGAAAAAATCTATTGCTTCGGATATCATTAATGTCTTTCGGTTATTGGTAAAGAAAAGACTCACTTAAGAAAATCAAGATAAGTATTTTGAAATTGCTTGTAGCCCTTGATGTTAATGCTGCAAATCTTCATATTAAATCCCCCCTACCCCCCTTTTACAAAGGGGGGAATGGAGAGTAATATTTATATTATAAAATCCCTCCCTAACCCCCTTTTTACAAAGGAGGTTAAAGGGAAAAGATGGTTTCTTCGCTTCTCTCAGAATGACATAACTACTTACTAATCAAGCATATAATTAAAATTTATAATTAAAACTAATAACTTATACTTATTACTATCTTCACCATCTACTTATAACTATCTTCACCATCTGATGTTCAGGTTGCGAGCTGCCAAGGCGTCATCCAACCTGCGAACAGGTGTCGTATATGGCGCATTACGAACTAATTCGGCATCTGTTTTAGCTTCTTCGACGATTTTGCGCAAAGCCTCGGCGAAAGCGTCGATACTGTCTTTTGTTTCGGTTTCGGTCGGCTCGACGAGCAACGCCTCGTGGACGATCAACGGGAAATAAATCGTCGGAGCATGGAAACCGTAGTCGAGTAAACGCTTGGCAATGTCTTTAGTATTGATGCCGTAGGCTTTAAGGCTGTCGCCGCTGGCAACAAATTCGTGCATACAATGCTCAGGATACGGAATCTCGAAAATGTCTTTGACCTTTTCCATGAGATAATTGGCATTGATGATAGCATTTCTGCTGATTTCCTTCATGCCTTCCTTGCCGACCATGCGGATATAAGTGTATGCGCGGATGAGTATGCCGAAATTACCGAAAAAGCTGTGAACGCTGCCGATTGATTGCGTAGAATCAAGCTTCAAATCATATTTGTCGCCGTTTTTCACAACTTGCGGCACAGGCAAAAACGGAACTAATTTATCGCTAACGCAAACGGGGCCAGCGCCCGGTCCGCCACCACCATGCGGAGTGGAAAATGTCTTGTGGAGGTTGATGTGAACGCAATCGAAGTTCATGTCGCCGGGTCTGGTTATTCCAAGCAGAGCGTTGAGATTTGCGCCATCCATATACATTAATCCGCCGCAACCGTGAATCAGCTTGCCGATTTCGAGGATTTGACCGTCGAACAACCCCAATGTGTTGGGATTAGTAAGCATGAAGCCAGCGGTTTCGTCGTTGCATTTTGAAGCCAAATCTTGCAAATCGACACGACCGTTTTGGTTTGATTTCACGGCAACAGTCGTAAAGCCGCCTATGACAGCCGATGCCGGATTTGTGCCGTGCGCCGAATCGGGAATTAGAATTTTTGTGCGCTTTAAATCGCCACGTGAGCGATGATAAGCCCTTATCATTAAAATACCGGTAAATTCGCCCTGCGAGCCGGCGCAAGGTTGCAAAGTAACTCCTTGAAGACCGGAAATTTCCTTTAAATATTCGCCAAGCTCATACATCATCCGCAATGCGCCTTGGGCTTTGGCAGGCTCCGTGCATGGATGTAATTCAGTAAAACCTGGCAATGAAGCAGTCTTTTCGTTTACTTTCGGGTTATACTTCATTGTGCAAGAACCAAGTGGATAAAGACCGTCTTCGATGTTGTAGTTCAAATGCGAAAGGCGGACAAAATGCCGTGCTATATCTATTTCGCTGAGTTCGGGCAGGTTCGCTTCGCTTGAGCGAAGATATTGAGCCGGCAAGGCATCGTTTAAAGCTATTTCGGGTACGTCATTCTTCGGCAGGGTATATCCTTTGCGTCCGGCAGAAGATTTTTCGATTAAAAGTCGTTCCATTTATAT
>CAYLSY010000270.1:0-3780 GCA_964386275.1 uncultured Hyphomicrobiales bacterium | reverse complement strand
TAGCGTTTACCACTTTTCAAACGTAAACAATGTAAAAAAATAAAAGAAAGATGTGCATAATTAAAATTATTTCATTTTTCTTTCAATAAATATTCGGAGCGAAAATGAAAAAGAGTATTGTATATTTAATAATAATCATTGGTTGTCTTTCATGCTTTGAAAGCGCTGTGGCACAGGAAATAAAAGCCACCGTAACGGTAAATATGGACCAACTTATTTTCGAGAATCGCAATAGCGTCAGCTCGATGGAAAGCGATATTCGCAATTACATAAACAATCAGAAGTTTACAAACATCGAATGGACAGGCGACAAAATTCCTGTAGATATATCCATTTATCTTAAGGGCGGCACAAACGACATTTATTCTGCTCAATTGATTATAATATCGCGCCGAATACTCGATGGACCAACGGAAGAGCCGCAGGAATCCCCCGCTTTGCGGATAATTGAAACCAACTGGAGCTTCCGATATAGTTATGGAGCAAGTTTAACATATAACCCTCTCCGTTTCGACGAGCTGTCGTCAATGATTGATTTCTACATGCTGCTTGTTATCGGTTTCGACCTTGATTCTTATAACGAACTCGGAGGTTCGCAGGCGTTTAGTATTGCAAAAGATATTCTACAACTCGGAGCGGCTCAGGACGTTGACGGCTGGCGTTTATTTTCGCAACCCGGCGAATTGACCAAGTATAATCTCTGCACCGAGTTAACAGATATTAAATATCAGGATTTGCGTCGTTTGTTCCTAGAATATTATTTAGACGGGCTTGACCTAATCGGATTTAAACCCGAAGAAGCAATTAGTAATTTAGCAAACGTAATTGATAGAATCGCATATTTCAAGGACAAGAAAATATCGAACGCAAGCGTGCTATTGCAATATTTCTTCGACACCAAGGCACAGGAAATTGCATCGATATTCAACGGTTACCCCGATGCAAACTTATGGAAAAACTTGTATTACCTCGACCCCGGAAACACTCAGTTATACGATGATGCCAGAAGCGGAAAATTAAGATAATTCGTTTTTTTTAAAAGTGAACTCGATATTTGGAAAAAATGGAAAAGACACCCAAATCCATGCGTTTGCAAATCGGTATTTTTGGAAGGGCAAACGTTGGCAAATCCAGCTTTTTGAATATGATTGCGGCACAGGATGTTGCCGTTACATCGCCGATTCCCGGCACGACAACTGATGTTGTCGAAAAGCCGATAGAGTTGCTGCCGCTCGGACCAGTAAATATATTGGATACCGCAGGTATCGACGATACATCAATCCTTGCCGAAAAGCGCATTGAACGCACCCGCAGAATATTTGACCGTGCCGATATTGTTGTCTTGCTGGTCGAACCCGGTATAATAACGCCTTTCGATGAAGAATTGATAAAAATGGCAAAAAAAGCCGAACTGCCACTCGTTATCGTTGTAAATAAAATAGATTTGGCGCCTCCTACCGAAGAGTTTATCGAGAAACTCGAATCATATTCTCAACACATCGTTACTTGCTCATGTGCCGAAAGAAATCACAGAGAGGAATACATAACGGCATTTAAAAACGCTTTGCTTTCTATTAGGCAACAGGACACTCAGCAGTCGCTGCCTTTGGTTGGGGATTTAGTGCGCCCCGGCGGAATTGCCGTATTGATAGTGCCGATAGATTTGCAAGCGCCTCGTGGACGTTTGATTTTGCCACAAGTGCAAACGATACGCGATTTGTTGGATAACGACGCTGCTTCGGTTGTTGTCAAAGAGCGCGAATACGCTCATATACTCCAAGTTTTGGGCCAAGAGCCGGATATTGTTATTTGCGATTCCCAAGTGGTTAACAAAATGGTCGCCGACACGCCTCCGCATATTAAATGCACTACATTTTCCATACTATTTTCGCGTTTCAAGGGCGATTTGCTCGAAGAAGTGCGCGGAGCGGCGGCATTAGAGAACGTTAAAGCTGGCGACAAGATACTTATTGCCGAGGCTTGCAGCCACCATCCCTTGGAAGACGACATCGGCAGAGTGAAGATTCCTCGCTGGCTCAGGCAATATTTGGGCGAAGAAATCCAAATCGACTACGCAGCCGGCAGAGATTATCCCGAGAACCTAAGCCAATACAAAGTCGTAATTCACTGCGGCGGATGTATGCTCACTCGCCAAGAAAAACTGGTCAGGATGCGAAAAGCAAAAATTGCTGGCGCGCCGATTACGAATTACGGATTGACAATATCGCTGGTCCAAGGTGTATTGCGCAGGGCGTTGTCGCCTTTTCCGGCTGCAATTGACATCTTGGACAATGCCCCAAAAGTATGAGCAGGAGCTAACTTTCGGCAATCGCTTTTAAAATATCGAGCACCATCAATGAGCTTTTTTCGAGTGCTTCGATAGAACCGATGTTTTCAATTACGAAATCTGCGGCTTCTCGTTTTTGTTTACCGGAAATTTGATTTTCCTGCCTTCTTTTGATTTCTCCTTTGCTCAGTCCGGTCCTTGTTTGAGTACGTTCAAGCGCAATTTCGTCGTTGCAGTCGACAACGATTATGAAATCGAATCCTTCTTCGAGTTCTGCTTCGTAAATCAAGGCGCTTTCGACAAAAATCATTTTTTCGCCAGAATCTGCCAACCGTTCTACTTCTTCGGACATTGCCTGTATTACCGCGGGATGAACCAAGCGATTAAGTTTATTAAGGTTTACAAATTCTGAATCGTCTGGCGAAAAAACGATAGCCGCAAGTTCTGAAGAAATCAGCTCACCAGTTGATGAAAAGATTTGTTGGCCGAAAGTCGTTGCCAATGCGGTTTTCAGCTGAGAGTCGCTATTCATTAGGCGTTTCGCCAAATCATCGGTCGATATCACCGAATAGCCCTGCCGACGGAAAACCTCCGCCACTGTTGATTTTCCGCTTCCAATATTACCGGTTAATCCGATTAATGTCGTTTTTATTTCTGCTTGCATTGATTACATTAACATTAGGTGGCGATTGCCACCTGCTCTAATTATTTTAAAATCGGACGATTCTGCATTTTTCCTCAAAGGCGCAAAGTATCCTGATTATTTCTGTAAATTCTGAAGAATCATATTATTAGTAATCAAGCCCAAGACAGGTTCAGTTTCTTTACCGTTTTGAGTAATGAATACATCTTGGCATTCGGGAATCGAATCGACCAGTTTCTTTGCGTCGAGCAAATTGGCATTAATATGCAAGAATCTATAGCCGCGTTTAAGCAAATCAGGTATTAATGAATTCTTGTCATCGTAGTCGAGCAAGTCGCCGATTTTTAAATCCGACGGTTTTTTATTTTCATCCTTGAAGATTACTTCAGTAACGAACTGAGCAAGAGTGCTTTTATGTATTATATACTTGAATATTCTATCTTTAGTTAAAAACGCTATTCTTTGATACTTTGCGAATTTCTTGTCGTTGATAATATCGAGTATCTTTTTGTCTCTTGTTTTATCGTCAAATTCAAGATACTCGATGCCCTCGAAAGGTATCATTACGTCTTTAACTGCAATTGCGGCGATTTTTTCATCAGGTGTTAGAGTTTTGATTATACTTTGATAAGACTTCGAAGCTGCGTCGAAGTTCTCTTTGCTGAAGAAAAAAGCAATGACAGTTCCTATCCAAGTGCCCCAAAGCGGCAGCAGTGTTTGAGCAACGAAATCAAGCCCTTTTTCACCTTTGCTGAATAAAGCGAAAATAGCAATAAACACAGTCGCAAGCACAACAACGACTGTAATACTTATTGCTATAAAGTTTCTTACACACTGCTTGTCTTCTTTT
>CAYLSY010000269.1:2372-3833 GCA_964386275.1 uncultured Hyphomicrobiales bacterium | reverse complement strand
ATGTGCATAAATTAAATTATTTCATTTTTCTTTATTGAATAGCTGCAAAGAGCATACCAACTTTTTAAGAATTAAGCTACAAACTGCCTTCGTCATAGGCTCTTTCGCCGTGAATACCTTCGTCCAAACCCCGTTGCTCAACTTCTTCAGGCACTTTCACAGGAGTGATGAAATTAATCAATACAAGCATCAAATATGTAAACAAGAAAGCATATGCGGAAGCTATTATTACTGTTATTGTTTCCTTAAGAAAGAAACCGACGTTGCCTTCGATTAGTCCGGATTGTGTGTTGATGGCTGATGAGGCGAATACGCCAAGCAAGATTGTGCCAGTTACGCCGCCAATGCCATGAACGCCCCAAACATCCAAAGCATCGTCCCATCCGAGCTTATTTTTTAAACTAACTGCCATATAGCAAATAATAGCCGAAGCTATACCAATAACAACGGCTGCCCAAAGAGGTACGAACCCAGCCGCAGGAGTAATTGTCGCAAGTCCGGCAACCGAACCTGTCAGCAGTCCGATGAATTTGGGCTGCTTTTTAAGGCTCCACTCGATGAATAACCATGTTACAGCCGCAAACGAAGCTGCTACGTCTGTGTTCAAGAAAGCTAGGGTCGTAATATTATCTACTGCCAATTCGCTTCCGGCATTGAAACCATACCACCCGAACCACAGCAAACCCGTTCCGATTGCAACTAATGGAATACTGTTCGGCGGCGATTCGCGGTCTTTTCGAGCGCCAACATAAAATACTGACGCTAATGCGGCAAATCCAGCGATTGCATGTACTACAATACCGCCTGCAAAATCGACAACTCCCCATTGAGCAAGCAATCCACCTCCCCAAACCATGTGTACGAATGGGTAATATACAAATACTTGCCATAAGACGAGGAAAATCAAGTATGCCTTGAAAGTAACGCGATTGACGAAAGCGCCAGTAATAAGCGCAGGAGTGATGATTGCGAACATCATCTGGTAAGCGACAAATGTAAAGACAGGAAATTTCCCTTCGGGTCCGCCATACATATCGGTAAATGATATTCCGTTGAGGAAAGCTTTGTCAAGATTGCCGATAATCGAACCTTCGCCGCCGCTAAAGCATAAGGAGTAGCCGAAAGCAATCCAAAGAACTGTCGTCAAACCTAGCGATACGAAAGTTTGAGTCATTATTCCGAGAATATTTCTCTTGCTTGCCAAGCCGCCATAGAACATTGCCAGCCCCGGTGTCATAAGCATGACGAGACTTGCGGCAATAATCATAAAAGTAGTTGTTCCAGTATCCATTACATTCCTTTGATAAATTGAACAAATAATTAAACACTTACATGTTTTGGATAATGCAAATATCTAATAATTAAGGAAGTAAAGGAATAGAGGAATAACGTAAAATATATTACGTGAAACTCGTAATATGATATTAAAGTGGAATTATATTAAAGTGGAATTGTTACATT
>CAYLSY010000269.1:0-2362 GCA_964386275.1 uncultured Hyphomicrobiales bacterium | reverse complement strand
AGCCTTCGTTCGGAACGCTTTCGCACCAGATATTTCCGCCATGCTGTTCAACAAATTCTTTGCAGATAAACAAACCCAAACCCGAACTCGGCTCGTCTTCGGTGCCGGGGCGAGAGACTTTTTCTCCGATTTTAAACAATCGGCTCTTTAAACCTGCATCCATACCTATGCCATAATCTTTTACGCTAATTAAAAAAGTGTTGACGTCTTTTTTGTCGAATAATACTTCTATTTTTGAATTTCTATTAGAGAACTTTATTGCGTTAATGATGAGATTACGGACTACTGACTCCATCATGTTTCTGTTAACTTCAATATATCCTTGCACTTTGTCTTCTAAGTGTATTGAAATTTTTTTTAAATTCGCAATATCTTCAACTCTTGAGAATACGTCCATATATAATTCATATGTAGATAATTTCTCTTTGGAGTATTCTTTAAAACTTTTCTGTATATTCGACCATTCGAGAAGATTGACGATTAACTCATATACTTGCTTTGCAACTCGATTAATTGATTTAGTGTAATTCAGTATTTCTTCGTCGGAAAGCGAATCATAATCCTCGATAATCAAATCGGTTAGTCCGATAAAACCAAGGAATGGGCTGCGCAAATCATGGCTGATGATTGAAAATAATTTATCCTTTGTTTGATTCAAATCTCTGAGCCTGTTTTCGGTATTTTTTAAATCGGAAATATCTCTTGTTACATTAACAAGAGAAGAAACTTCGCCTATTAAGTTAATTTCTGGTACAATATAAGACTGGAAGAATTTTATAACGCCGTGGCTAAGATAAGAAAAATCATAAATTTGTGCTTCGCCTGTTGCGAATGCTTTTTCAGCCATTTCTTTCCATAATTTCGAACTTTCTTCAGGCATATTTAGTTCTTCGTCAGTTTTGCCAATAAAATCAACCGCTAACCGACCAGTAATTTTCTCAATTGCTTTATTTATAAATAAATATCTGTGATTCCTATCGGTGCGCGATACAACGTCGGGTAAATTTTCAGCAAGGCTTCTGAAGTTTGCCTCGCTTTGTTCGAGCATGCGTTCATATTCTTTCTTTATTGTAATATCGCGTACTATTCCAAATGTGAATTTCTGGTTTGTTGCTCTTGATATGGATATCTCGCAAATAATACGCCTTTTGCTTTTTGTTAAACACTCAACTTCAAATGCCGAAGCATCATTAGTTACTACTTTTGAAATAAATGATTTATACACAATATCCCATGTGCCGGGAACTGCTAATGTCCAAGCTTGTTTTCCGATTAGTTCTTCGATGTTATATTCGAAAATCCTACAAAATGCTTGGTTAACGCTAATGAAAATGCCATTTAATTCCGTAATATAAATTCCATCGCTGACTGATTGAAACAAGGCTTTATATTTTTCTTCGCTGGATTTTAATTCTTCTTCTATTTGTTTTCGAACCGATATATCGGAAAACATAGCAAAAGAACCTGCAAACTCATTATTCTTATCCATAATCGGAGTCGCGGAGACCAAATTCCACACCTGACTGCCGTCTTTGCGACGAAATTTCTGTTCGTATACTTGGCTGATGCCCTTTTCCCGTAGCTCCATGTTTGCTTTTTGATTGGAATAGTCTTCTTCGAATAAAAATGCGTCCAGTTTCTTGCCGAGCATCTCTTCGATGGTAAATCCAAGAATTTCGCTCATCCTGTTGTTTGAATAACATACCTGCCAATTACTATCAAATGTGATTATACCTTCATTGGCAGTTTCAACAATCATGCGGAATCGCTCTTCGTTTCGCATTAATGTTTCAAGCGTTTTATAAAATTCCGTTCTTTCGCGAATAAACCATATTTCGTAATCCTTGAAATTGAAAGCAAGGAATTCAATGCTACACTTTGTTCCATCCTTTTTATATAATTTATAAAACAATGATTTATTAAAGTCATTGTTCTTGATTGTTTCATACTCATTCTTTATATCAACAGCATTTTCCCGAAATAATAATGAAAATACCTTTTCAAACGAACTTAAATCTTGATTTGTAAAACCAAAAGTATGTTCAAATAACTGATTTACAAACACCGCATCTTTATGAATAATCAATGCGGTTAACGGCATGCTATTAATTAAGTTTAAAAGTTGTTCTTGGCATCCATTCTGTTCGGTTGCCCTAACGGTATCAATATAAGGCTGAATGTTATATATTTGTATGAAAATATAGTTTCTATCCTGATAAAAGAGTTTCTGGAATTTCGAATATTTAAATTCGACAAATGAAGAACTATTCTTAATATGGATACTTGAAACAAAAGAGGTTTTTTCTGTGAAAAGACTTTGGATTATTTCGGAATTGAATCTTTCATTACTTGGCAGCAGCAA
>CAYLSY010000268.1:0-3835 GCA_964386275.1 uncultured Hyphomicrobiales bacterium | reverse complement strand
AATCTGATTCTTTTTTAAAAACTAATAATAAGTTACAAGCTATTTTGGGGACATATTATCCAGAAGTATTTTTAAGCCTTCCTTGTGCGATTGAAGTTCAAGCAAAGATAAGGATTCTTTGTAATCAAGCCACAGATATTCTTTATGCTCATGCGAAATATGCACTTGAGCTATTGATGCCGCTTCGAATGCAAAAACCGGCGACAAGCATACTCTATCATTGTTAGTATCAAAAAAACTTGCTATGTAAGGCAATGCCCAAAATCTAATCGGCTCAAGTCCGGTTTCTTCTTTTACTTCCCGCAATGCCGCTTCCAGAGCAGTTTCATTTTCTTCTATCCATCCGGTTACTACCTGCCAAATGCCCGGATACAACTCGATATTGTCCGCTCTTTGCAGAAGCAAAAACTCAGAACTTGTGCCTTTTCTTCTAAATATATGCACTTGCACCGAATTTGATACTATTTGAGCCATATTTTTTGTAAATCTTGATTAAATTATCATTCTTGCAATGTGAAATTACAAATAAAAACCATATAATGTAATAAATTTTATTTGTAATTCACTAAAAAATTTCGCAATTTTGTAGTTCGTATTCGGGGCATGGCGCAGTCCGGTTAGCGCGCCTGTTTTGGGAGCAGGAGGCCGCAGGTTCGAATCCCGCTGCCCCGACATCATCAATCTTTTCTCAACATTAATTGGAGTTTTTTATGAAAAATTCTATATTCTCTAAATCTATTTTAATGCTTTTTGTCATTGGTATAAGCATTACTCTTCTTTCATGCGCTAAGCCTGAAGCTGGAAAAGACGGCAAAGACCAGGCAAAAGACGGTAAAGCGGCTATCGAAAAAGAAATCACTACAGTTCTCAATAAATTCAATGACGCATTTGTGAAAAAAGACCTCAACGCTGTTTTGGCTATGGTCGATTCCACAACCGGTCCAGTTATGCTTGGCTCATGCGAAAACGAAAACACAACTACCTTTGCCGCTTTCAAAGAAATGTGCGAAAAGGGTTTCCAAATGCCAGGCACTTTCGAATGCTCGATGAACAACGTCAAAATTCACAGCGAAGGCAACGTCGCTTGGTTTTCTTCTGATTTCACAATGAAGATGAACTACGAAGGTAAAGACACGACAGCTAAATATACTTTTTCAGGCGTATTGGTAAAACGTCAAGCCGGCTGGCTTTTCGCTCAAACTCATATGGCAAGGCAATGCACATGCCAAGGCAATTGCGCCGATAAATCCCAAGAACCTTGCTGCGACAAAGACAAAGCCAAAGGTCCTTGCTGTGATAAAGACAAACATGACAAGAAATAATACTTTATAATATTAAAAAAAAAACCTTCCTTAAGGATAAGCCTTAGGAAGGTTTTTTGCTTATAGTGTTTCCCGTCGGACAGGGTATTTTTTTCGAAGCAAATCAAACAACCTTTTTCGTTCTTCCGGTCCAACATCGATTAATTTCTTAAATTCCGCAGTATCGCTTTTAATTCTACGTGCGCTTTCCAGCATTTCAAGCACAAATTCTTCATTCGAAAATAAATCAACAGGTAAAGGATTATAAGCTGCTTTTTCTGATTGATAAACCGAATAATCTGGCATTATGCCTGTCGCTTTATCAAAACCGGCGGCCATTGCCTGCGAGCCGCGTATTTTTCCGTTACTTGAATAGCCAGCAACATGTGGTGTCGCGATAATAGCAGCAGCAGCCAATTCAGTATTGAAATCCGGCTCATTTTCCCAAACATCAATTGCTAAAGTCAGCTCCTTTTCTTGGTAGGCATTAATCAATGCCAATTCGTCAACCACTCCTCCACGAGATGTATGAAGAAATAAAGCGTTCCGTTTCAGAAGCGATAGATTACTTGAATAGAACAGCTTATAAGTTGGATAATTCATTGGATTAGCTTCCAATGGCACATGATTGGTTACAACATCGCTATTTCGGCAAATATAGTCCAAATCAGCGTATTGGCAATTTGCTGGAAAGTTGTATCCCGAATCAAGCAAAGGAGGGTCATTAATCAAAATCTTCATCCCAAAACGACTTGCATACTTGAATACAAGTTTTCCGACATTTCCGAAGCCGATAATACCGATTGTTTTGCCGCTCAAAGCTTCGTTTCGACTTTTTGCCCAAACCAACATCGAATAGACAACGTATTCGGCAACAGAATTGGCGTTGGCTCCGGGCGCAGAGATAAAACCGATGTTGTTTTCCCTAAGATATGATTCGTCAATATGGTCGCAACCAGCCGTGGCGGTGCCGACAAAGCGTACGAGAGTTCCATCGAGTAATTCCGAATTGATTTTAGTTGTCGAGCGAACAAAGAGATGAGTGCATTTGCCCTTAAGCAAATCTTGCTTTGTCAAGTCCCTGCCTTTGAATGTGGTTATTATTCCGCAATGATTCAATGCTTCCTTAAGCAGTGGGATGTTTTCATCGATAAATATATTGAGTTGTTGTGTGGCAGTCATTTTGCATTACATTATAGATTTTCTTCAACGTATTTAATTAACCCCAGAGCAATCCAATTGGCTATTGCCTGACGATTGTTTTTTTCGATGAAACGAACTTGGTTTGGTTTGTTTTGAATATTGCCGAGTTCAAGGTAAACCGTTGTCGGAACAGTATGTCGAAGCATATAAAGATTACGTGTGGTGATTGTGCCTTTGTAGCCGCGACCGGGCTGGACGGCATCGTATTTATTTTTAATAGTCGAATAAATAGTTTCGGCAAGGTTTTTTGAGGCATTACAACCGTCTTGGTAATAGAAGAAAATATCAATTTTCTTTGATGTTTTGCGGGAATCAAGGTGAATATTCAAGGACTGTTGCAGCTTTGCCGTCGATTTGTTCTTTTCGTATAATTCGTTAATAATATCGGCGCCGCGTTGCAAACGACCTTTTTGGTCGTCGGGAATGCTGCGGTTGCCGTAAAACTTTTCGTCTTCGTCGCAAACAAGAAATTGTTCGTCGCGGATGCCGTCATTAGGGTCGTTGACAATGAAATAAACGGTTGCGCCATGCTCCAAAAGCGTCCTGCCAAGCCGGAGAATCACGTCGTAAGCATACTCGTCCTCGCACATGCGGTTTGAACCGTTAAACCCTACTGCACCTGGGTCGCTGCCGCCGTGTCCGCTGACGAGGTAGTAAATGCATCCATCGAGGGCATGACTTTTCGATTCGACCTTTTGATATTTCTTGCCGAATATCGGGTATTCATCAGCTCCTTCGGGTTTTGAATCGGTTTTGGTTTGGTTTGATTTCTGTTGGTTGTTTTGAGCTTTTGCCGGTTGTTTAATTGAAGTGGATGTATCTTCTTTTTCGTCGGAGTCATCATTGTTGCTCAAAAAGACCAAAGGAACCCATAACTGCTTGCTTTTGGTGTAATGTATTTTTTGTAATTTAGCTGCCAGACACTTTTCGTTATATGCTTTTACTTGATTTGCCAATTCAACATCGTTTGAACCCAAGGTTGAACGGATGGATTTGCCGTCATAGTTGAAAACCTTGATTGGCAGCTTGTATTTTATACCTTTGAGCAAAGCGTTTTTCTTTCCGAATTTACCTTTGTTCAAAGCTATGAATTCTTTTACAGCCGAAGGACTTGAATCGAGAAAATATCTGCTGAGGATGTTTGTAATGCCGTCTCCCAGCTTTGGTTCTGCAGTTACGAAGTTGACTTTTCCTGTTTTTGCGTCTGCAAAGCAGTAAGATGTAATAAATATTAAAAACAGAGCTATTTTTAGCGATTTAGTCATTCGATTATTGTAAATTTTGTGTTCCTTTTTTTTTACAAAACTAAAAAAAGACTGCCGAATATAAAA
>CAYLSY010000267.1:0-3840 GCA_964386275.1 uncultured Hyphomicrobiales bacterium | reverse complement strand
TTTGATAACAAAGAGAATATATTTAATATTTCTATGATTTCAAACGGTATTTATATCATGGTTGTATCAAAAAAAAGCAGAACTGTCAGCCGTAATGCTGAAAAAGAATATAATGGTATTAAAATATATATAAATAATTAGTTCTTTACTTAATTTTTTGGAGGTTTTCATGAAGAAAAATTTATTGCTTAACAGGAGTTATCAATTCCTTGCTGGATTATTGATAGCGCTTGCTTTGACAGCATTCCTTCCGGAAATGACTAAAGCACAGCCTAACATTCCTGTGCTTTCATTGACGGGACAAGCCATGGGTTACAATGCAAATTTGTATCCCAACGGCAGAATCTATCTTCCACCATCTAACAACGAAGACAGGGAATTCCTGTTGCCGGTTTATATCCAAAATTTATGGCAATTCAATCCCGCTCGTCCATGCTTTGTCCCAGACCCGATTTATAGTTTCAAGTTTACAATCCTATACGATGAAACTGCCGTGCAAGCTGTCGGTGTCGAAAATGGGAAATTTACAAATCTCGGCACAAAAGTGAAAATCGATTACGATTACGAACCTTTGGCAACAGATTTTACAATTGCATGGGACGACAAAAAAGACTATTCATATGTATATAATTGCCCGGGCAACCCACACAATGGCGAATTAACAAGCTATTATACTATGCAGTTAGACCCCTGCTATTCTTTTGATTGGACAGAACGTGGCAGAGCTATAACAATTACTGGTACTTCAACCAAACCGCTTCCGAACACTGATGTATTTAAAGTATTGCTTTATGTTCGCTTCAAAATTGTTCCAAATGTCAATAGCGTAAGCACAGCTATCTCTTCACCTATTATGATTGATGACCGCGAAATTCGTTACAACGATTGGAATGCCCGCAAAGACAATCCATTCGCTGATTTAGAAAAAATTGGCTGCGACCCCACTCCTTGGATTCCGAATGACGAACCTAATAATTATGCTGCTTTAGGCGGTATCTATAACAAAACTTATACAGGCGATTGGCAAACGGAAGAACCAACCTTACCCGGTGTGATTTGGTTGGTAATTACCGATAAAATTCCTATGTTCGATTTTGTTTGCGAAAGAGCCGGTTTCCCAGCTCAGCTAACGAATGTAAACAATCAAAATGTAGAATGGATTTTGAATGACCCATTAACAGTTGACGAAAATAAAACAAGCTGCTATGGCAACGGTAAATATGCCGGTCGAGGTAAACGTATTATACAAATTATCAACAGCACAAGCCGCAATTATACTCGTTTGCTCGATGTTCAAATCGAATCAGACCAGCCTTGGCTTCGTTTCCGTAGAGTTCAAACTATGAACTATCAAGCCAATGGCGATATTTATACTGTTAGTGGCGCAAGCACTATTACTACAAATTCTGAAAAAGATTGGACAGCTAAGACTTGGATAGATAACAGCCTGCTTGGTCCAAACGGTAAAGTTGACCCTAATAATAATCTTCAACCCAAGAGCGCAGATGTATTTTTGGAAATTATTGCTGACCCGAACTATTTGACTGATGGTGATGAAAAAGGTGGCGAATATGTCGGCTATTTAACCTTCAAATCACATACAGCTCAATATCCTGAAGTTCGCATGAGAGTTACTTTCATCTACTACAAAGACCCAGTTGACAAAAAAAGTAATGGCACAGATTCTAAAGAAGGTATTCGCTTGAATTTATCAACGACAACAGCAACTGGAACTCCGCAGGACTGTGATATTGTCTTCGGTATAGCTCCACGAGCTTCCGAAAGAGTTGATGCTCTTTATGGCGAATATGCTTATACAACCGGCCCTACAGAAGGAACATTTAATGCTCGTTTTTATCCTTATGATGATCCGCAAAATCCTGCTTCGCAATTCGGTTTTGGAGATTATATTCCTATGTCTGATTTTCCGACGTCTGTATCTCGCGATATTCGCAGCTCGGTCAATGTATATGAGTCACACCTTTATTATGTAAAGATGAACCGTGGTCTTACATTTCTTAACGACATCGTTATTACTTGGAATATTAACGATATTCCCAAAGACGCCTTTTTATTCATGAAATCTGATATCGAAGGCAGCCACTTTATCGTTAATATGCGCACTGGCGGCGCTCCGGTTCCCGGACAACCTAATTTGAGAACATTTACTATCGAAAATTCTCAGATTGAAGAATTCTTTATTGAATATACTCCTGCTGCTGTTATGGAATATGTCGACGACGTTGGTGAACCTATTATTAAAAGAGGTTGGAACTTGCTTTCGTTGCCCGTAAGACCGACAGATTTAAATTACAGAGTTACTTATCCTAATGCTTTAACTGTTCCGTATTTTAGACAAGGCACCAATTTCTATCCCTCTGAAAATTTAAAAGTTGGTCACGGTTTCTTTATGAAGTATGATATTACACTTGACCACATTTTCGGTGGTTCGCTCTTATTAAAGATTAATAAAGATGTCGACGAAGTACTTCTTTATCCTGAATCAGGTCAAGAAGACGGTTGGAACCTTATCGGCGGCTTATCAAATACAATTAGCATCAATGATTTGAATTTTTCATTGTGGAATGGTACTGAAATTCCTGATCTAAGCTATGTCCTTAAAGCCGGCGTTTGGGGTTATAAAGCCAACCAAGGTTATTACGAAGTATCCGAAATTCGTCCCGGTCTTGGATATTGGATTAATGTAAATCAACATGGCTATTTGAATATTACTTGTCCTATCCCTGGTCAAGGCAGAATAACCTCAAATGAGTATGTTAACCCGAAAGAAGATATTTACGCAAACAGTACCTTAATTAAAATTAGCGACAATTCTCAATCAGAAGGTAAAGTATACTTCACGAATTCAAAGAATGTTGATTTAACTTCTTTCGTTTTGCCGCCGCTTCCGCCGAGTTTCTTATTCGACGTTCGCTTCGATAATAACCGTTATCTTGAAAATGCTGATGAATCAACCATTCTTTTGCAAGGCGTAGAATATCCGTTGTTGCTTACAATTGATAAACCGAATGCTGATTATACATTTGTCGATGCTATCACTGGCTCGACTCTTGGTTCAATCACTAAAGGCTCGAAAGGAACAATCCAGATAGCAAAAACTGCCGGCGACCAAATTAAAGTGTTGCGTTCTAATGTTACTGAAAACGGCTTTAGTGTTACTTTGTCGAACAACCCGATTGAAACAGAATCAAGAGTGTATTACTCAATTAATGAACCAGCTTATGTTACTGTTATGCTTTATGATTTAATGGGTAATGTCGTTGCCAATTTAGCCGAAGGCGATGCTCAAGCAGGTGATTATTCTGCACTAATCGATGCGACTAATTTAGTAAACGGTTCATATATCCTCAAAATCGTGGCTGGCGAATACTCACAAACAATTAATGTTAGAGTTATCAAATAATTCTAAATGCTAATGCAATAATACATTGGGCAACACGGAGTTCTCCTTGTTGCCCATTGTATATTTGATTGGTTCTTCACTTATATTTATTGTATATTAGTAATTATCAATTATCAATTATTAATTATTATATTAATCCTTTATATTAATGGATTAAAGAAATGTTAAGTTCAATAAAAAAACTTTATATATTCGCTTTTGTTGCTCTTTTATTTTTAATTTCACCCAAAGTAATATTTGCTGAAATCAACGTTACTTTTCATTTAAAAATAATAAGCGCCGGCATCAATTTCGATAGTTTGTTTTACGGTATAAACGATAAAGCTACAGAACGAATCGATACAGCTTTAGGCGCATACGAGCTTCCGCCCATTGCTCCGCCATCTCGACTATATGCGGGTATGATTATTCGTGAT
>CAYLSY010000266.1:0-3873 GCA_964386275.1 uncultured Hyphomicrobiales bacterium | reverse complement strand
AATCCTTGTAGAAAATAAAAATAATAAAAGTTATTGTTTTTTATGATAATTATTCGTTTTAATTTTGAAATGCTTTGTTTGTTCAAAAAATAAAAAGAGTAATGGAAACAATAAAACAGAAAATTGAAGACCTGAGGCGTAGGAATGCCGAAGCCTTGCTCGGCGGCGGCATCGAAGCAATCGAGAAACAGCACAAACTCGGCAAAATGACCGCTCGCGAGCGGCTTCATTACCTATTCGACAAAGGTTTTTACGACGAAATCTTTAAATTCGTTGAACACAACAGCCGAAACACTTGGATGGCTGATAAACGGCTTCCGGGCGACGGTGTTGTCGTCGCAGTCGGCGCGGTTGACGGACGAGTTGTATTTACATCTTCACAAGATTTCACTGTAATGGGCGGAAGTGTCGGCGAAAACCACGCCGAAAAAATCGTCGAAATAATGCAACGCGCATTAAAAGACGGCGCTCCTTACATTTCAATAAATGACAGCGGCGGCGCCCGCATCCAAGAAGGCGTCAACTCGCTGCGCGGCTATGGACATATATTTTACCATAACGTGCTGCTATCGGGCGTTGTTCCGCAAATATCCATAATATCGGGTCCCTGCGCAGGCGGCGCCGCATATTCACCTGCCTTGACCGATTTTATTATAATGGTTGAAGGCACCGGTAAAATGTTTATCGCCGGTCCTCAAGTCATTAAGGAAGCCACAGGCGAAGAAATTTCCGACGAAGAACTTGGCGGGGCTATGGCTCAAGCTGCATTTAGCGGTAATGTTCATTTTATTGCCCGCGACGACGCCGACGCTATCGAAATTGCCAAGCGTTTGCTCAGCTATTTACCCTCGAACAATACCGAAAATCCGCCGTATTACGGTACTGGCGACCTGATTTTCGTCGACGACGAGAACTTGAATGAAATTGTGCCGGACGATCCGCGCGACCCATACAACATGTTCGATATACTTGAAAGAGTATTTGACCCGGGTTCGCTAATGGAAGTCCAAGCTCACTTTGCCAAGAATATAATTATCGCTTTCGCCCGATTGAACGGCTATTCAGTCGGCGTGGTCGCAAATCAACCAATGGAAAAATTCGGCTGCATCGATATAGACGCATCGGACAAGGCTTCACGCTTTATCCGATTTTGCAACGCATTTAATATCCCTATCATAACATTTGTCGATGTCCCCGGCTTCATGCCCGGCGTAGAGCAGGAATTTGGCGGCATAATCAGGCATGGAGCTAAGATGTTGTTCTCGTTTTCAGCTGCAACAGTGCCGAAAATCACCGTCGTGATTCGCAAAGCCTATGGCGGCGCTTACCTTGCAATGAGCGCCAAAAGTCTCGGCGCCGACCGCGTTGCGGCTTGGCCATCTGCGGAGATTGCTGTTATGGGAGCGGAAGGCGCCGTATCAGTTTTATTCCGCAAGGAAATCAAGGAAGCTGAAAATCCGCGCCAACGCAGGAAAGAACTTATTGAGCAATACAGGAGCGAATTTGCCAATCCATATCCTGCGGCAACGCAAGGTATGATTGATACCGTGATTGAACCGAAAATTACACGGCAATACATTTCGGTCGCGCTCGAAACTATCAAGAACAAACGCGAGCTTCGCCCGCAAAAGAAACACGGACTTATTCCGCTGTAAAGGAGGCTGACAATTATGAACGAAGCTTATATAATTGAAGCGCTTGAATTGATTGTAATCGGAATGGGCGGAGTTTTTACGTCTCTCTTGCTGTTTTATATTCTAATGTTGATATTGCAAAAGATCGACAAATCATCCGAAACAGCAAGATTGAAGCGTTATGCTAAAAAAGCAAACCAGACCGAAGAATCGGAGATTACTCCCGAAATCGTCGCCGCTATTGCTGCGGCAATCGAAGTCGCCTTGCACAGACCAATTGTTATCCGAAAAGTCCATTTTGCTAATACTTCGGACGACAATCCTTGGACAAGAACGACCAAACTTTTTATTCACGATTCGCACAATATACATAAGGGATATTAATATGAAAAAGCTATTAGTTAAAGTCAATGGAATAAAATATGAAGTTGATGTCGAAGTACTCGAAGACGACGAGCAGAGCTTAGTGCAGTCAGGGCTTTATCCGCTTCCGACTCGTTCGACAGATATTTCTCGCTCTGGAATAAAAACAAGCAAGGTGTTTTCCGGCAAAAAAACCGCTGCGCCTCAATCAATTGACAAGAACCAAAAGTTCTTGAACTCGCCAATTAACGGTATCATTTTAGAAATACCTATTAAAACGGGACAAACGATTGCCGAAGGCGACGTAATCTTCGTTCTCGAATCGATGAAGATGAAAACCAATATATCGGCTCCATTTGCCGGCACAATCAAAACAATTGAAGTAAAAATCAACGATACAATCGAAGCCGGACAGTTACTACTCACATTTGAATAGGCGCCGGCATGATAGAATCAATTTTAAAATTTATCGATGGAATGGGCTTTTCAGCCATTGGCTGGGAGCAGGTATTGATGCTTGTGGTTGCTTGCGTGCTGATGTATTTGGCAATCAAAAAGGACTTCGAGCCGCTGCTGCTGCTGCCAATCGGTCTGGGCGCATTTCTGACCAATCTTCCGCTTAATGGCTTGCTTGTCGAACCTTCGGCAAGCAATAATTTCATCGGCGGTCTTTATTATTACCTTTCAAAAGGTATCGAATTGGAAATATTTCCACCGCTGATTTTTCTTGGAATCGGCGCTATGACCGATTTCAGCCCCTTGCTGGGTAATCCCAAAACATTTCTTTTGGGAGCAGCAGCTCAATTCGGAGTATTTATTGCATTATTCGTTGCTGTGGTACTCGGATTTAACTTGGAAGAAGCTGCCGCTATCGGAATTATCGGTGGCGCCGATGGTCCCACGGCTATATATTTAACAATGAAACTAGCGCCTCATCTTTTGGGTCCAATAGCTGTGGCTGCATATTCGTATATGGCTCTGGTGCCGCTTATACAGCCGCCGATTATGCGGCTTATGACAACGCAAAAAGAGAGAATGGTCGTCATGGACCCGCCAAAGAAGGTCTCGAAAAAAGTAAAGATTATTTTTCCAATTGTCGTGCTTGTCGTCGGAACAATCATAGTGCCTCCGGCTGCGCCGCTTTTGGCAATGCTTATGGGCGGCAATCTTATGCGGGAAAGCGGCGTTGTCGAGCGATTGACCAAGATGAGCCAAAACGAGTTAATCAATATCGTTACGTTTTTCCTCGGCACAAGCGTCGGAATGACTATGAGCGCCGATAAGTTTCTTACGCTTGAGACAATTAAAATCATCGGACTTGGAGTGATTGCGTTCGGATTTTCTACAGTCGGAGGATTGCTTTTGGGCAAAGTAATGTATAAGGTTAGCGGCGGCAAGGTAAATCCGTTGATAGGCTCTGCCGGGGTTTCTGCTGTGCCAATGGCTGCCCGTGTTTCGCACAATGTTGGACAGGAATACAACCCCAATAATTACCTGCTCATGCACGCAATGGGTCCAAATGTCGCCGGAGTAATCGGAACCGCAATCTGTGCTGGTATTCTATTGGCTATTCTTGGGCATTAACGTTTTTCTAAGATGAGTTCTGCCTTCAAGGCGGAGCTCATCCCTTTTTTTATAAACTATTAAATGAAATTGAGAATTCAGAATGTTAAAGAACTTTTTAAAAAGTCTGTTTACTTTCAAAGGCAATAAGTATTGGTATATCAATGTATTGACAATCATTGCAGTGCCTTTGATTTTATTTTTGGAAGTATATTTAAATTATTTTACTCTTTTTCATCAGTTTTTCAGCGATATAAAAATTGCAAACGATTTTAATGTCTATTATAACAGCGCCGTTAGGGTTTTCAACGAC
>CAYLSY010000265.1:0-3886 GCA_964386275.1 uncultured Hyphomicrobiales bacterium | reverse complement strand
GAAATCGATGCTTATTTTTCATAACTTAATCCTAATAAAAGTTACAGATAACAATTATTTTCCTTTTTTTATATCTATTTGATTTATCACGTTTTAAGTATCTTTTGTTTATGGTTTCTTTTCCTTTAATTCCACTTTTTTCAATAATTAAAAGCCTTTACCCATTACGAGCAGGAAAAATTTTTTGAAAAACCGGCAAAAACAATGTGGAATTTATGTATTACAGCGGGTTTTGAGCCGGAAAATCGACCAAACAACTCCCGGCGAGCTGATTACTGTTTGTAATTTTTTTTTCATATATCCTCCATAATTGTTAAGGGATTACCCACTTCCTGTGGATTTCTATTTTTCTTCTTTATTTATTTCAACTTAGCATTTGATTTCCTTCGATTTTCGGTAAGATTTTCTTAAACTTTAGAAAGTTTTTTTGCTTTGACGCCGAATAACCATCTGCCATTTCTTTTTAAGGAAGGCTTATTCATCGGCGAATTATCTTATTTCCATTGTTTATTTAAAAAAATTAATTTACTAACTTGGAAATTATTGAGTAATTCAAATTGAAACTAATAAGCCAACTGGTGATTTTCCCTTGAATCAACTGTTGAATATTAGCCAAAATACAATGCTTTTTCTCCCGAAAAACGCTGTAGTATTAGGTTATTACAATTGAAATGCCAATAAATCCAGAGTAGTAAGAATAGAATGTTGAAAAGTATAAAAAAAAAGTGTTACTCGAACCAAATTTCTACTCGGCGATTGAGAGCGCGGTTTTCGTCGCTGTCGTTGGGCGCGACCGGACGTGATGCGCCATAGCCTTTGATTTCGTAGTTGATATTAGTAATACCTTTTTTATTAAGATAGGAGCGGACGCTTTCGGCGCGCTTTTCCGAAAGCTCGGCATTGTAGCTTTCTAAGCCGACATTATCGGTATGCCCGTCAATATGAATGACTTTCGGGGAGTAATCCTTGATGAAAGCCACAAGCCGGTCAAGTTCGTGATATGATTCCGGTTTTAGCTCGAATTTGTCGAAATCAAAAAAGATGTTGTTCAAACTGACTTTCGCTTTTTCGGTTTGCATCTCTTTAATTGAAGTAAGTATTATGTTTTCTGTAATCGAGTTGGATTTGATATTTTTTCTTAAATCGATGTTGTTCGACGATGGATAGTAGCCTTGCTTTTCAGCATAATAGCCATAATTTTTGCCTTTAGTCAGGAAAATGATATAGGAACCATCGCGGGGATTACTTTTCAAAGTGCCGACATTTTCACCGGTCGCCAAATCCTCCCATTTTATTACTGCTTCGAGAGCTCGTCCTTTGCGGTCTTTGACGAAGCCTTGTATGGCGATTACAGTATCCGGTTTTGCGGTTTTTGGTAATGTTACCGTGTATAAATCCCAGCCGCCGTATCCGTCCGAACGATTCTCGGCGGCAAAGAATGCGCTGTCGCCCGATAAACAAATCTTGTAACCCCAATCGTCATTAGAACCGTTGATTTCCTTGCCTAAATTAACCGGTTCGCTCCACTCGGTCCATGAATCCTCGCGAAGTCGAACGGATTTGAATACGTCAAGCCTGCCAAGCCCATAATGACCTTCGGAGCAGAAATACAATGTCTTGCCGTCGGGATGCAGATAGGCGCTTCGCTCGGAATATGGCGTGTTAATTGTAGGTCCTAAATTAATCGGCTGACTCCAACCATCTTCGGTTTTCAAGCAAACGTAAATGTCCATGTTGCCTTGTACGCTGCCATGATAAAGAGAACCATAAGGGATATACCCGCCGACTGCACCCGGTCTGTCTGAAGTAAAGACAAGGGCTTTCCCGTTTGCCGATAGATTGCCGCCTTCATCCTGATATTTAGAATTTATTGGCATTGGGTAGTGGTCTAATGCGCCCCAACCATCCTGAGTCATCTCAACATAATATATATCAAACTGTCCGAATGTTCCCGGAAAAGTGCCCGAAAGAAACAATCCATTGCCGTCGGGCCTGACATTGTCCACTGTTTCATTGTTAACATTATTTATTGCTCTGCCAACGTTGACGGGCTTTTGCCATTTTCCGTCCTTGATTACAGACACCCAAACATCTTCCCCGCCATAACCTCCCGGACGACTGCTCGAAAAGAACAGCACTTTGCCGTCTGGAGTTGGGCTTGGGTCCCATTCGCTATTATGAGTGTTTACGATATTACCGAGATTCATTGTGCGAATACCCTCAATCGGAGCAAGCAGCATCTCGATAGTCTTATCGAAACGCCGCTCCATATCGGGAAACAAAGGCTTGTATGTCCTATAAATAGCCGCAGCAGAATCCCACTCTTTTTTTATCACAAAAGGCTCTGCCATGCGCTGAATTGCAACAAATGCGTTTTCCGATGGCGCTTTCGCACGGACATAAGAATCGTAAATAGAAACCATATCGGGCTGCGCCGCTTGAGTTAGCATCAAATTTTCGGTTTCTGTAATGCTTTTTTCAATATCTTTGGCATATCTTGGAAAATATGATTTATACTTTTCAAGCACATACATGGCTGCCGCATACCGACGGCTTTGATAATTTCTTGTAAATAAAGTATTTACAACTCTAAAAGCGCTGTCCGATGGCGCATATTTGGTAATATACTCGTCCCAAAGAGGATATGTTTCGGGGGTTAATGGCTTCCTAAGGATTGATTGCGCATTCGCTGTTGCAAACGAAAGGACAAATAACAAAAGTAATATTTTGATTTTTATGGTCAATTATAGTTGAATATTAATTGCTGTTACAGTATTTGCATTGATACTAATGAATAATTTACAAAATGTTATACTAGTCATTCAAAGCTAAACGAGGAATCCAGCATAGAAGCGGAAGATAGAATCATCGCTACACTTCGTTTTGCTATGAAGAATTTTTGTTTAAAACTCTTTTTAATACTACTTATTACGAATTTTTCATGAAAAGTTCTACTACAATACATCTAATTACAAGTCTACATATCATCAATTTTCATTTTTTTCCCGCAATATGGACAATAAACGATTTTATCACTATTATTATTTCCTATTTCATCAATTTTCTCTTTTTTTTGATTTGAAAGTTCCTCGACAAAACCGAAACTAATGATTCCCGTCGGTATCGCAACCAAACCGATGCCGAAAATAGCGGTAAATGATGCCAAGACACGCCCAAGCGCCGTTATGGGATAAATATCACCGTAGCCGATTGTCGTCAAAGTCGCCACAGACCACCAAAAAGCACAAAAAATATTTGGGAAATTATCAGGTTGCACATCATGTTCGATTTCAAACATCAATGTTGAGCTGAAAAGCATTATAATAAATGCGCCGAACAATGTAACAAGCAGCTCACGCCGCTTTTGGCTGATTACTTTCGCCAACAGCTGCATCGACTTGAAATAGTGTCCCAGCTTAAAAATTCTCACTATTCTGAGCAAACGCAATATCCTCATAAAGCGAAAGTCTATAGCAACAATAAACGGCAAATAAAACGGCAGGATTGCTAATAAATCAATTATTCCAAAAAATGAAGTAATATACCTGAGCCTGGCTCGTCCGGGCTTAAGTTCGGAATAAACCAAATCACTTATCCAAAGACGTATCAGATATTCTAACGAAAAGATAGCTACAGAAAAAATTTCGAAATTATAAAACAACGAATGATAATCTTTTTTTAATCCTTCGAACGATTCAAGGATGATTGCCAAAAAGTTCAGCAAAATCAACGAAGTAATGAAATAATCGTCGATTACATACAGCTTTTTGCCTGTATATTCGCTTGTTGAAAAGATTTCTGCACGGGCTTTGCGGAACCGAATAATAACGCTTCAATTTTGCACCGATCTTCATGAAATGTATCTTTTTCTTCCACCATCACATTG
>CAYLSY010000264.1:0-3887 GCA_964386275.1 uncultured Hyphomicrobiales bacterium | reverse complement strand
AATCTTTTGGAGCGGCACCTTAATTATTTTTACACAAATTTACGGACATTACCCCACCTTTTTCAAAGGGTGTAATGGTATTTTAATATAAAATAACCTTTTAATACACACAGTATACGCATGAAAAGTGGCAATCGCCACATTCCTAAATTAAGCAGAAACCGCTCAATACGGCAATAATTATTGCAATACCCAAGATAATCCTGTAAACCACAAACACCATTGTCGAGCGCTTTTTCAGGAAATTCAGCAAGAATGCAATAGTCGCATAGCCCGAAATAAATGCGGTGATTATTGCTATTGAAAGATTGAGCATATCTGAAGAGTTAATGTAGGCAAGACTTTTGTAGAATTCGTAAATTCCGCTTGCAAATACAGCCGGTATGCTAAGCAAAAATGCAAAACGCGCAGCTGTTTCGCGATGCAAACCAGCAAACAAACCTGCCGTAATCGTAACACCGGAGCGTGATGCGCCCGGAATTAGCGCAAAGCATTGGGCAATGCCGATGAATATCGAGTCGCCGATAGTAATTTTATCGATTCCCTTGGCGAAACGCGCTCTTTTTTCGGCAACCAACAATATAATAGCAAAAATAATCAGGCTGCCTGCTATTATAAATGGATTCTTGGTAGCGTCGCCTTCGATGATTTTTTTTGCGGCGAATCCAATTACGACAATCGGCACGGTGCCGATGATGATTAGCCAGCCCAGCCGCGAATTGAGCGATTGCTCTTTGAATGCCTTGCGTTTGCCGCCGATATTTTCCAAAAAGAAGGATTTAGGGATATTGATTACTTCGCGATAAAAGTAAAGAATGACGGCAAACATTGTGCCGAGCTGCGTTACGGCAATGAATGCCGTCCATTGCTCCGATGCGTTAGCGTCGATTAAACCGAATAATTTTCCGGCGATTGTCAAGTGCGCAGTGCTGCTAATCGGCAGAAATTCAGTAAGTCCTTGGATGATACCGAGTATGATAGCTTCGAGAATGCTCATGATTTACTAACTTTGATAATTACAGAAATATATTTTAATCCCTCATCAGGCTTGCCGAGAATCCACTATTTATAACAAATAATTAATAATATAGTAGAATCAACCTTTCAGAACCAAGCTTAATTCGAAGCTACTCGAAAGGGGATTTTTCTTTAATTGCAAACGTGATAATGCCTTGGAAACTAGCTGGATTACGCAATTGGCAAGCTGGGATATTACGGAAATACCATACCGATTCTAAATTTTGCTTGCATCTGTTGCCCATTTGATAAAAGTCGAACACGATTGAGCCTTCGGATATATTGGTTGCTTTCGAACAATAAAGCAATTGCCACGAAAGTTGAGCTTTGTTTAAATCATTTGGGTTGCAATGGATGATATAATGTTCGCTGTCAGTGTCGTCGGCGCTCATTTTGAAATCGTCAATAACGAATTTTGATGGCGCTGTTATTTTGAAATTACCGCCGCACATCAAGGCTGAGCTTAAAGAAATGCCAATAGATATTGGCCCGTTATCAGGATTAATCAAGCACAATCGAAATTTGGTATCAACGAAATCCATCTTAGCCTCATTATATATATTAGTGAATTTTGTATTGGTTTAATGATTAAGTTATCATATTATTCTGAATCCTCTTGGAAAAGAAAATTACTTTCCACGACATGTTTCGAATCTCAAGTAATTGGGTAATTGCACAGCATGGGAGTATACACACAAGTTCTCTATCCTAAGAATGACACAAAAATGAATTTTTCAGAAGTAAAAAGTAATAAATTACAAAATTGCATTCAAGAAAAAAAAATAGCATTAATGAGATTTTATTATCAAAAGGGTAATGTCATCGCTTTGCACGGCTTCGCCTGCATGTTCTGTTACAGCGTTTATAATGTTGCTGATAATATCGTTTGACTTGCTTTCAATACAATTCGAAACTTCGAATTTCAGCCGGTCTTCGCCGAATTCTTTTCGGTTTTTATTCATTGCCTCTGTTATTCCGTCGGTAAACAGCGCCAAAACATCTTTTTTACCGAACGAAGCATTACCGGACAAGTATTCGAACGGCGCATCGGTAATGCCGAGTATAATTCCGCCTTCGGTTAGCATTTCAATAGCTCCAGAAGCGGCGCGGAAGAGCATTGGTGGATTATGACCGGCATTAATATAATGAAATTCCTTTGAAGTGCAATCGAGGATACCACCGAAGAAAGTAACGAACTTATCTGCCGAAGTATTTTGATATACAATTTGGTTAACGCGTTCGATTAGCTGCTTCAGCGGCAAATCAAGTGGCGCCAGCGACCTTAGCGCCGCTTGCACGTTAGCCATAAGCAATGCCGCAGGCATTCCCTTGCCGGATACATCGGCTATGGCAAATAGATACCGGTTTTCGCTCAGTTTAATTACATCGAAATAATCGCCTCCGACAAGCCTTGCCGGAATGCTTTTACCTGCAACATCGAATCCCGGAATGGGAGGAATATCGTCTGGCAGCAGGTTCTTCTGAATTTCAAGCGCAAGCTCCATCTCGCGCTCCAATTGCTTCTTATCCAATTCCTCTTGGAAAAGCCTTTCGTTTTCGAGCGCCGCAATTGCCGTGTTGCCGAGCGCTTCGATGAATTGCAGGTTTTCGTTGGTAAAATTCTCGCCGTTCATCCTTTTGCCGATTAGCAATATGCCACGAACGGCGCCCTGGACATACATTGGCGAAATAATTCTTACGCCGAGCGCCTCGAGCGCTTCGCTTGTTTCGTTGGAAAATTCCATGTTGGCGGTCAATTGTATCTTTGATGCCGATATTAGCTCTTCGACGAACAATTGCTGAATTTCGCCGTCGAAACGATTGATTAATTGATGAATATTTTGCGAGGAATCGATGAAAAATGCAGCAAAACGGCTAACCATTAATTGTCCCATAAGCCTATACGATAGCATTCGAAGAATTTGACTCCTCGATTGCAATGTGCTAAAATCTGCGCTGACTTCGAATAAAGTAGTTAGAAGCTGATTACGAGTTTCGAGACTGTTTTTGGCTTCGACCATCGTTCGATTGGTGCGGGCATTTTGCAGCGCGATTGCCGATATCGACGATACCAGCTTGGCGTAATGGAATTCATCGTCGCTGAAATCGGTATTGACCAAGGGCTGCCCAAGACAAACAACCGCAAGCAATTCATTCTGGTATATTAACGGCAAACAATATACGAAACCCTTGTCGAGCAGCTGCTTTTCGCTTGGTGAATCGGCATTTAGCTTTCTAAATTCCAATATCTCGAAAAGTTCTATTTGAGCGAAACCGTCTTTGCCTTTTGTCAAGACAACATTGAAAACACCTTGCCCTTGTTCGGGTATCATTGCACAGCAACGAAGCAAACGCAATTTGCCCATCAAGCTGAGCAGTGTTGAATTTAAGATAAATGATTCATCGGTTGTCGAGTTAAGTTTTGCGCTCAAATCTATTAAAGATTCAAGGTTGATGGCTATTCTTCCTTCTGTCGGCATAATTATATGATATTTAAAATGATATTTAAAATGAAATTAATATATGTCATTCCTAACTTGACAAGAAATCCTACTTATTTCAGTCGAATAGATTGTTGACCCCGGAAAAGCTGAATTATTTCCATTAATAAAATACAAATAAGCAAAATAGCAAGTAAATACCAAATTAAAAAGTAGGAAATAGTCTTGATTTCTTAGATATTCAGTTAATGAAGTATTTGTTGTTGTTGATTCATAAAAATCAATGGCATCGCAATCTATTCCATTCATATGTGTAGCGATTGCCTTGTTGCACGTGTAAGTAGTTAGAAACAAAAGAGCTATGTTCATGATGATATAATTTCATATTTTTTATAAAATAATAATAATCTTAGGCAAATCCAATATTTT
>CAYLSY010000263.1:0-3903 GCA_964386275.1 uncultured Hyphomicrobiales bacterium | reverse complement strand
GTTATTATTTAAGTAAAAGGATAGTAAAAAAAAAAGGCGGCAGATGCGCCGCCCATTTGAATTAGCTTTTATGTATGTCACGGTGCATGATTCTGCGTGATTCCTTGATACGTTCGTCTTCGGGCATAGAAAGCAATCGTTTGTTTAAATTGCGGTCATTTTCGTTTTGAAGCGAACTTGCTACAAAATTAATCACTTCCGGCGGAAAGACCCCGTCGCGTTCGTACATATTCCTGCATTGAAGCAGCTGCTCGGATGATTCGACGCAGCTGGTTGATATTTCCGCCAGTTCGTTATAAGCCGAGGATTCATGGATATTGACTGTAACATGGCTGCGTTTAGTAATATCGAGCGCTTCCTTTGAGTGCGCCAATCCCCATTCGGCGGCAAGAGTAATACCAGAAAGAAGTAAATGCGCATTGGCGCTGCCGTCCGGGCTGCGGATTTCGACGGTTTGGCGGCAGGGGATGTTCTGTAGCAATTGTTTTTGTTGCGGATTGATTTTCGAAGCTAAGTTATTCACCTTGTTCCATCCGAGCGGCACACGAATCAGCGCGCTACGGTTCATTTCGCTCCAGCATACTTTTGTTGGCGCTTCTTGATGAGGCACCAGCCGTAAATATGAAGCCGAAACCATGTTGCCGAATGCCGTTAAACTCGGCGCATATCGGCATAAGCCGCCAATCAGGCATTTCGCTTTTTGCGATAACGTTCCTTTTGCATCGTTCATAATATTCTTCCCAGCTTTCATGAGCGCCATGTGGATATGCATGCCATTTCCGGCGTGGCCGATTTCCAACTTCGGCACAAATGTAGCGACATTACCGTTTCGGTAAGCCACGTTGCGGATTATCCAACGCGCCAGGACAAGCGAATCGGCTGCTTCCTCGATTGGTTGCGGCAGAAATTCAATTTCAACTTGTTCGGCTGAACGCCCGTAAAGCTCATCGTAATCGCTTTCGATTGCGTCGAGAGCGCCGACTTCGTGGTGCGCGTATTTAACGCTGCCGGAAATCTGAGTAATATAGCGCAGCATTTCATTCAGCACTACACCCGATTTTGCAAACGGCGCCGAAGCGTGGTAACCCTTTTGTTTGGGAAGTGGATAGAGACGAGAATCATTCGGACGCAGCAAGAAGAATTCCAACTCACCGAGCGCATGCAATTCTAAACCGCTTTTACTTTTAAGCAATTCCGTTGCTTTGTGCAATATATTGTCTGGCGCAAATGGCGCTAAATTGCCGTCGGCATCAATAAACCGGCATACAAAATCAAGACTTCCGCTTACAAACGGATTGAGAAAAGCAGATTTATAAACCGGAACGACATATAAATCTGAATGTCCGGCATCGACCATACCTTTGAAGAGCGAAGAACCGTCGACGCGCTCGCCTTCTGTTAAAATAATTTCCGCCTGACGGCGGTTTGCGACCGGTATTTTCAATTCCTTTATCTTACCGTCGATTCCGGTATAATGAAAAGTAATTCTTTCGATATTTTTTTCTTTGATTACTTTGAGTAAATCATCCCTAGTAAAATCCTGTGATTCCTTTCCTACTGCCACCGAAATAGGATTCGAGAGGGCATAGTATTCTTGGTTTTTGGTCATAAAGCACCGCCAATTGTTCAACTTGTTGATAAATTGCTAAATCGCCTATTGTAAATATAATAAAAATAATTTGAAAGAGTGCGCTTTTACGTTGTTTTTCGATACATATCCATTGTGGTAGCTTTTTTTTCAGCATTTATTTACTGAGAAAGCATCATTCTGAGCCAAACAAAGTGAAGCATAGAATCTCTATACCACTTCTAGAACTAGATATTGAGCTGCTCTGTTAATGGCATCTTTTAAAGAAGGATTTTTATAAGGTAATTCTTTTTTTAATCCCCCTAACTCCCTATTTCAAAGATGGAATAAGAATGTCATTGGTTTACCTCTAAGCGCAGAGCAAGAGGTAAAGAACTCAAAATGAAAACTGAGAAGAGTTCGTTTTTTTTTGGTGGTTCCGATATAATTATCTTGCAATGTTCAGTATCCTCGAAATGGCTGCTGTCGGAGTTTTAAGCACAATGTAATAAGCGCCCGAGGCAAGCGAGCGAGTGTCGTATCGAAACTCGTATGTTCCAGCAGAAGAAAAGTTCGATATTTCATCTACTTTTTCGCCGAGTTGATTGAAAACCGCAAGACTCGACGGAGCATTTTCAATAATTCCGAATTCAATTTCGACATAATCATACGCAGGATTGGGAGCTACCTTGTTAATACCGAGTTCGTCGGTCATACTGATTAAGCGCGGCGCTGGGGTTGTGCATACATTCGAAAGGCAGATTCTGCCGTTATTGCGGGTAATAACCACTTCGGGGCATTCCCAGTTAAAATTTTCCATTGTGATGTCGGTGCAAACGCTGTCTCCGAGCGCAACATCAAAGGATAGTATCGCAAGAACTGAATCCAACGTGGAGCCGTTCAAATCAATCACTTGCTCGTTGCCTTCGATGCGGCCGAATGGAGTGTTTTCTGCGGGAATCAGCAAGGATTTATTGAATCGGATAGTTGTCGAATAGTTCGAAAAACCGCATAATTGCTGGTTAAGCCTTGATTTAATATAGAGTGGAAAACTGATTCTGTCCCCAATTTTTGCATAGAGAGTATCGATAACAATGTCGGTGCCAACGTCAAGAACAGTAATAAGAGTATCGACATCGATTGTGCAACCGAACCAATTTGTCAGTGTCAGTTTGTATCTGCCGGTTTCCCGTACAGTAATTGACTGAGTGGTTTCGCCGGTAGACCAGAGGTAATCATAACCGTCGGCTGCTGTAATTTTTAAACTATCGCAAGGGCATATGACCGGCAGCTTATCGGTCGCCAATGTAGAATCAGGCAAAGGAATGAATACCACTTCGATGGAATCGGACATAGCGCAATCATACATATTTTTTGTCGTTAACTTATATGTTCCGCTTTCGGTAACGGCAATTGAACGGGCAGTCGAACCGTTAGACCATCTGAAAGCATAGTTGCTGTCTGGTCCCGAAAGTATTAAAGTATCGCGGTCACAAAGAGTTGTTTCCTTATTGGGGGTTATATCGGCTATTGGTTTAGGATTTACAAAAACTGGGCAATCGCGGATATGAACGCATTCATTGGAGTCGGTTACAGTTAATCTATAGTGAGTCGTTTCTGAAGGGAATGCCCAAACCTCCTCTCCGTTTTCTGAACTTAAACCCACAGCAGGTTCCCATTGATATGTTACCGGAGGCAACGCATTATGCAAAACCGGTCTGATTAAAACCGAATCACCTTTGCAAATGACAAAATAATTCTCCAAATCTAAAGTGGATATACACTTTAATTGAAAAGAAATATCGTCTAAGCCAAAATCATTTCCGGCTTTATTCAAGTTACGGTCAATAATTCTGATTACGGCGCTGTCGTAATCGCCGGAATTCCAACGGCAGACGTATTGCTTCCAAATACAATTGATGGTGTCAAGGTATAACCAGGTACATGGCAATGCCTTGCCGTTGATTGTGGGTTCAAGCACGGCAGGTCTTAACGGATTGACAGACAGTCCCCAAAAGGATAATTCATATATGCTGTTGTGTCTTAAACTGTCTACTTGCTGCTGCCATACTACTAAATCGGCTACCATCGAGCCATTCCCGACAAAGTATTTACCATTGCCGGTTGTGTGGTCGGGGCAAGAATCGAAAAGATTATATAAATTGTAGGGATTTTCAGTAACTGAGTAATATAATTCGTATTTTAAGAACGAGGAGGAATAAATATAATCAGTAAAAAAATTGGTGTTTCCTTCGGAGAAATCCCAGTTCTTTATTAATTCATAATTGAGTTGATGTTCGGCATTTGTTATGCTTCCGCCTAAAAATAATAGAATT
>CAYLSY010000262.1:0-3916 GCA_964386275.1 uncultured Hyphomicrobiales bacterium | reverse complement strand
TTTTTTGTTTTGCGCGGTGGACTCGTGATTTTGCATTCGAAGCCGACGTATTGCAAATTTTTGCTATTTCCTCGTAACGCATTCCATCGTATTCTCTAAGAATGAAAGCTTCGCGGTAGTCGAAATCAAGCAAGTCCAGCGCCATCGTGATTAACTCCAACAGTTCAACATTTTCAAAATTATTTGAAAATTCTTCCTTCAAAGTAAATTCATCGACAGGAATATTTTGTTTGGCATCGCGTTTAGCGTTCAAGCAAAGATTACGGGCAATGGTTATTAAATAACCGGGGACGTTAGTAATAACAGTTTTTTGCTTTACGCTTTGATAAAACCTAATAAATGTGTCTTGGAAAATGTCTTCGGCAAGGGCTTCGTCGTTCGTAACCCTTAGGCAATAGGCATGAACAGGCGGCGCATACCGCTCGTATAACTCGGTAAATGCAGCTTCGCCGTCTTTATCGTTTAAAATCGACACTAATACGTCATCGCTGTATGTCGAAAATTTTTTGCCCATATATTTTGCTAAATCAACAATATAAAATAACACATGAAAATGAATTTAGTCGCAAAAAAAATAAATTAAATTTTTTTGCGACGATTTTCCATTTTTTGTGTTATTTGAGAAAAAGCAAATTATGTTTTTCCAAAAATCAAATGGAGTTTTTATGAGAAAAAAATTATATTCAATTCTGCCTCTGGCTGTATTTCTCGTGATGTTGCTCGGAGCAGGCAATCTAAAGGCGCAAGTGCCGGCGGCGCCATTCAATTTCGAGGTTGGCATGCAGTATGCTCAAGGAATAGCCGCATTATCTCTACACTATTCCTGCGAAAACATCAATAACGTCGATTCATTCAAGGTTTATTTGGCATATGGCACCGGTGATACTATTGTATTCACTCCTATACGCTCTTATACTCCCGGGATGGATTCTGTTACCAACAACAGAAGGCATTATTGGTTCTCAATGCAGTTAGGTATCGGTTGCTATTCCATGAAATTGTCAGCAATCAATGAATTCGGCGAGGGTCCGGCATCTAATGTCTCGACTTTTTGTATTGAAAATCTCCCCCCAAGTGTGGCAATAATTACTCAACCTATTTTTACGGCTGTCAGAGGTCAGCTTTACACTTACGATGTTAATGCTGTTGCCTCGAACGGAGGCGAAATCGTTTATTCGTTGGTTACTGCCCCTGATGATATGACGATTAACCCAACAACAGGCGTTATCACATGGACACCGGGACTTGATTCGCCAAATGCTGTTACAGTTGTTGTCAGGGCAAGAATCGACGGAACGGAAATTTTCGTCAATCAATCTTTCACAATTAACGTTCAATACTGTTCAATACCGCCGATAATTATTGGTCATGTCCGCTACGAAAATCAACAATTAGTGCCCAATGGTATTGTCGGTGCAGTTAGAATATCCGATAATGATACTATGTATAGAATAGTGGAATATCATAACGGATATTATACAATTACCCTCGACGAAGGCTGCTATAAACTGAAAACATCGAGTAATTTGTATTATTTGGAATGGTGGGAAAATTCCGAGAATTATGCGAATGCCGATTCGATTTGTCTTGCATGCGGCGACACCCTTGAAATCAATTTCGTTGTAACAGCAATAGAAAACAGCCAAATTGTATTTACAAGCCAGCCGGTTATTTCGGGCGTTGTCGGCATGCCTTATACTTATGACGCCAATGCAGTTAAATTAATTAACAATACAATTGATTCCGGCGCAATTATGCGTTATTCGCTTTTTCACAGTCCACAAACAATGACTATTAACGAAGAAACAGGACTAATCAACTGGACTCCACTCGAACCCGGCACATATACAGTGAAAATCAAGGCATGGCAGCAAGGCAATCCGAACAAATCAACTTACCAAGAATTTGTTATTACGGTAAGAAATTGCGCTAACGCGCCTCAAATCATCGGCTTTATTCGCAACGAAGACGGCGAACCGATGCAATATGGAACAGTCTTTGCCTTTAGGCGTCAAGACATCGAAAATAACAATTTTGATAATCCAATAGTAACTGAAGTAAATTCCGGCGAAAACTTTAGAGGGTTCTTTTCATTCTTTTTGGACGAAGGCGATTATTACTTATTCTTCAATGGAAATATGTTTTACGAAGAATGGTGGGAAAACTCGGCCAACATATCAAATGCAACATACATTTCACTTGAATGCGGAGAAATAACCGATACTTTGAACGTGGTTGTCGAAGAGCGTCTCTTGCCTCAAACATACACAGTCGCAGGTCAAGTCCGCCGCCAATCGGACAGCTCGCTTGTTCCGGCTGGCATTATTGAATTCAGGGCATTTACTCCAAGCGGCGCGGCAGGTCCGGTTTACCGCTTCGGATTTCAAGGCGGTATGTATTCAGTTAACTTGAGTAATCAGTACCAATATATTGTTAGGGCTATTCCCGGCTTGAATGGCGCAACCAGCAACCTTTTACCTTTGTTTTGGAATCAGAAAATCGACCCAACAGAAGCTGATATGCTAATTCTGACTAGTAATGTCGACGGAATAAACTTCTATTTGCCTCAGCGTCCGGTTTATAACAATGCCATACACGGCGATGTAGTCGCAAACAATAACTTAGAGGAAAGCTTGCCGTCGTTTGTCGTTGCATACCTTGTTGCAACCGACGGCGATAATGAGGATTATATATATTATGCCTTTGCAGGCGAATCGTCAACCGATTCGGTAAATGCAGGCAGATATACAATTTCAAATATTATTCCGGGCGAATATGTAATCTTTGCTTTTGCATTTAACCAGCAATTCATACCAGGATATTATCGCGCAAACCAAGTTGCAGCGCTCAATTGGCAAAACGCTACCCGTATTACAGTCGGTGAAAATGACACTATTTTCGAGAAAATCATTAGATTGCCTCGATTCGACCCGCCTTCGGGCATCCGCCGCATTCGCGGCAGAGTCGTTCGCAATGGCGGCATTACAATGAAAGTAACGGATTCTCCGCTTTCGTCGGATACTCCGGTTCAAGGCGCAAATGTTTACCTTACGAACAGTATCGGAACCGTTGTCGGATTTGCGACCAGCGACACTGAAGGCAATTATGAAATCAACAATATTCCCGATGGCGCTTATACGATTCAATTCGACAGGATAGGACTTATTCCCGCAGAAACTGAAGTTGTACTGAATGCAGAAAACTCTGATATAAACGTAAATATTGAATTGAATTATAATACGACCGGTATTGATGAACAAGATGATAGCCATAGTGTGTTGATTTTCCCGAATCCTGCTTCCAATTCAATCACTATTGATTTGAACGATGTCGGCGAGCGCGTTAACATCAGCATTTTCAATCTGCAGGGCGAAGAAATGCTCTTTAAATCAATTGATAATAGTGGTTCAACCAGCGTTACGCTCGACACACGCAACTTAAACAGCGGAAGCTATATCATAAAAGTCAGCTCCGCCGGTAAAAACACGCAAAGTTTGATTCAAATAATTAAGTAAAAAAATATTCTTTTTCACAAAGAACAAGAACTGCTCTTTTTTTTTAAAGAGCGGTTCTTTTTTTTTCACACAAATTTAATTGTAATTATTTGCGATAGTCAAACGGATACTGCCCCCTTAATAAAGAAGCATCAAACATCACAAATTGGAAAAATTAAAAAAAAGTGTTAATTTATATGATGTATATTATTATTATAATAATATGTATGTTAAGAATTAATGAATATAGAAAATTGTATGATTATAGAACAATTATGTTGAAACAACAATTAACTGGTCTGACCCAATCGTATTGCTTGGCGAATATTTCAATACTACTCAATCCCTTTGCCCTGTTACCGGACTCAACGGCAAAGTATGCGTTTTTGGGCAATGTCGAAACAGAATAAAATTGAAACCAA
>CAYLSY010000261.1:0-3948 GCA_964386275.1 uncultured Hyphomicrobiales bacterium | reverse complement strand
AAATATTTTTATATTATTATTTGCAAATTCATTTTTTTATCGGAGCTTATATGAAAAAACTATCTACAATACTATTTTTATTAATTTGTGCAGTATCCATTGCAAATTCACAGGATTTAAGCGGAAAGATTTCCGGGCAGGTTTTCTTTGATTATTTTTATAATGTATCGAGGGATGCCGGCTACTCAAGTTTAGAAAACAAGGCTATAAGCGGCGATAAAGACATGAACGGATTTCAGTTCCGTAGAATTTTCTTTACATATGACAAGGAAATATCAGATAAACTATCGTTTCGATTCCGCCTTGAAGCAAACCAGAAAGCTTTGGCATCGGACAAATCAATTAGCGTTTTCGTTAAGGACGCCTATTTAAAATACTCAAATATCTTCGAAGGCAGCGATATTTACTTAGGTATACAACCGACAATAGGTTATGAAATATCTGAAGCGTCATGGGGCTATCGAGGATTGGAAAAAACTCAAATGGATTTGCGAGGTTATTTGCCTTCACGAGATATGGGGATTACTTTGCGAGGAAAAATAGACGGCGAAGGTATGTTCAATTATGCCGTTCAATACGGCAACAGCAGTGATGTTTATGTTGACGGCGACCGTTATAAAAGAATTAGCGCTAACGTGCATATAAAACCGTTCCAAAATTTCAACTTGACTCTTTATGGCGAAAAAAATTTCAAAGTCAACGAGCAAGTCGGTATAAACGTTTCTCTTTTTACTGGTTATATTGAAAAGGATAAGTTGAGCTTCGGTGTTGAAGGATTTTTTGCTTCTCAATCAAAATCATATACTAAACCTAACGATACTGTGCCATCGGCTCAAAACGCTTTAGGTATATCCGTTTTTGCTTATTATTTCTTTTTGCCGGAACTCGGAGCAATTGCGCGTTACGATTACTTCGACCCAAATACAGACGAAACTTCAAAAGGCGATTCGCGTAATTATTTTATTGCAGGAATAACGTGGAAGGCGGCTAAAAATCTTCAAATAATTCCAAATATTCAATACGAGATGTATGAAAAGGTTTCATCGCCGACAGCAGCTGATGTTACTTATGACCCGTCGCTCAACGCAAGAATCACTCTTATTTATTCTTATTAAAGTCAATATCGTTTTATTCCAAAAACAAAATCGTATTCGGATTAATACCAGTATCGAAGCGATATTTGGGGTTAAGCAAGTCATCCTTTGAAAAGACTATTACTTCGCCGGCAATGCAATAGTTCTTAGCATTACCGAGCCATATCGAGCCGTCCGTGGCGATTGAAAGTGAATACCAGTAATCATTTGGATTAGTTTTGGCAATTAAAAGCTGTGGTTGGGGATTTTCGAAACGTAGGTCGAGCATTTCCAAACCGGCATTTGTAAAAAACATCAAAGTATCACCAGATGGAGTAAGCGCAGCCGCCGAAGCGTCTATTCTCCAACGGCGGATTTCCCTTCGGTTCAACAAATCAATTTCTACAATACCGCCAAGCGAATCCGGATACTTCGGCAGATTATAATATACTGCATACAACCTTAGTTTATCTGTATTTCCAATAAGTTCGACAACGTCTGGCAAGTTGGTTATGGAACCGATTTCTGTTCCTGAAGTCGTCTCGATTATTGAAATAGCGCCGGCTTTCGGTTCATCGGCAAGATAGTCGCCATAGCCGGAATTTGCCACGTAAACGAAGTTATCATAGCAAAAAATACCTTCCGGCGCGGGTCCGCAAGGAACGACATTCCTTAAAATCTTAAAATTTCTTGTATCTATTTCAGAAATTGAATGTGAGTATAAATCTGATACCCAAGCAGTCGAATCGCTTGCCAGTGCAATCCTTCGTGGAGCGCGTTTACCTTCGAAAACAATTCTGCCGAGCCATTTTCCGGTGCGGGCATTTATTATTTCGATAGTCTTTGCTGTGGTAACAACAATAAAAGCTGTGTCGCCTTGCAAAATGAAATGATTCGCCAAATCGCCGAGTTTTAATTCAGGATTTGAATATTGGAAGTAGTCAGCTATTATATCGTGTGAATTCAAATCGAAGCGGGTGAGAGATGAATTGTCCATATGCCACAAGCCTTCACACAGCACAAGAGCTGAACTTGGACCTATTGTGTTGTGTCGCTCATCGTTTGGAACAGGCTGTTCGATACATCCGAAAAACAGAGCCGCCATAAATACATAGGAAAGATTAATCAATAAAGCGGCTCTATTTTTCAGTGTTTCCAATTTCATGTATTAGTAATAGAACAAAACAAGTTACTTATTTGCATTACTTAATTTGCATCCTTATCAATTTTTCCGCTTTTTGGAGAGGAATCTACTGATGCAGTCGTTGTTGCAGCTTTCTTAAATTGTTCCATTTCGAGCATAAATTCTGGTAACTTCTGCTGAGCGACGAGAATTTTGAATCCACGTGTTTTTTCTTCAATTGGCGCTCCGAAATAAACGCCAGCTTTTTCGATGTTTTTATGAACGCCCGAGCGAGCCAGAATGGTAACGTCGTCAGCCATTGAAATATGTCCGCTGAAGCCGACTTGGCCGCCAATGCGGTTGCGCTTACCAATAGTGCAGCTTCCCGCTATTCCAACTTGAGAAACCATTGCAGAATTCTCACCGACATGAACATTATGGGCGACCATGACAAGGTTATCTATTTTAACGCCATTATCAATCACCGTCGAGCCAGCAACCGCCCGGTCAATTGTCGTATTGGCGCCGATTTCGACGTCATCACCAATTCGAACATTGCCAAGTTGAGGTATTTTTGTATAGCTGCCGTCCTTGTTTTCAACATAACCAAAGCCGTCCGAACCAATTACGGCTCCCGCATGAATTATAGTTCTGTTGCCGATTTTAGTCGAAGAATAAATTGAAATATTTGGGTATAAGATGCAGTATTCACCGATTGAAACGTAATCGGCTATGGAAATATGTGCGTGCAACACTGTACCAGAGCCAATTTTTGTGTTTCTGCCGACAATGCAGTATGGTCCAATATAAGCAGTTTCAGCAATTTCAGCTGTTGGGTCGATTATTGCCGTAGGGTGAATAAACGATTGTTTTTGGGGAATCCGCGAGTCAATATACATTAGCAATCTGATGAATCCTTCGTAAGGATTTTCGACTAAAATATAAGATTTACCTTCGCGTTCGGAGCCTTCGAGCAGTGATTTAGAAGTTATAAAACAAGTCGCTTCGCAAGTTTTAAGCAATTTCTTGAATTTTGGGCTTGCTACAAAAGTTAATTCGCCCGGTTGTGCGTCTTCGGTTCTGTTCAAACCCAAAATCAATGTTTCTCTGTTGCCGATAACATCTGCGTTGAGTATTTTAGCGATTTCGTCTATCGAGATAGGGAATAGTTCTTCCATTTCAAAAAATTCTATTTGGGTTCTATTTTGGAATTAGGTTCTTTTTTTTCTTCGTTCGTTTGTTTTTCTTCGTTTATTTTCTCGTTTTCGATGTTCTCATTTTCTTCCCTGTTAACATTACGTGAACGCTCGCGGGACCTGCCTTTGGGGGGACCTTTTGTTTCCTGCTTTTGGTTGCGTGGGTCTTTGGCGATTTTTGCTTCGAGTTCTTCTTCCAGTTTTTTGACATCCACCCCAAGTTCTTTAAGCACTTTCACGGTAATATCATATTTATAGTTGACATAGGGCAGAGGGTCTTTGCTCTTGTCCCAAATTAGGTCGAAATTCTCTGCTGTTGCGACTTTTTGCATTGCGGCATAGATTTTATCTTCGATTGGCTTAAGAATTGTTTTCACCGTCTGGTCATATTCGCCGCCGGCTTCGAATTTCTTGCGGGCATATTCCTGCTTTTGTGCTTTTAGCGATTCCAGTTCTTTTTCTTTAGTTTTGCGCTCTTCTTCTGTCCAAATCAGGCGATTTTTTTTAATATCGTTCTCGAGATTTTCGATACGCTGTTCGTATGATGCAAGTTCGC
>CAYLSY010000260.1:0-3970 GCA_964386275.1 uncultured Hyphomicrobiales bacterium | reverse complement strand
AAAAAAAGAAGTAACATGATTGAGAAAAAAATATTAGAACCATTGTTTAAAACTGTTTTAGCTGCAATCGGAGCGCCAGAAGACATTGAAGTGTCTTTCGAAAAACCAGCCAATCCCGAACATGGCAACGTTTCGACCAACTTAGCAATGAAACTAGCCAAACCGTTGAAAAAATCACCCAAAGCAATAGCTGAAGAAATCATCGAAAAGCTTGAATCATCAGATTTTATCGAACGAATTGACGTTGCAGGAGCAGGATTTATCAACATCAAGTTGAAAAATATTTTCTACATTGAACAATTCAGCGAACTTGCTAAAACAAAAAGCGATATTGGTAAAAATAATTCTGGCAATGGAAAAAGAATAAATGTAGAATACGTCAGCGTTAACCCTACTGGATTGCTTCATTTGGGTCACGGACGCAATGCCGCAATCGGAGATACTATTGCTAACCTTTATGAATGGAACGGCTGGTCTGTTACACGTGAGTTTTATTTCAACAACGCCGGTTTCCAAATGCAAATGCTAGCTAAATCCATTTATGCGCGCTATCGCCAACATCTCGGCGACAAGGATTTTCCATTTCCCGAAGACGGTTACCATGGCGATTACATTGCAACAATTGCCGCAGAAATTGCCCAAAGCCACGGCGATTCGCTAAAAGCCGGAACAGAAGATGATATCCTCGCCTGCCGCAAAATCGGTGAACGCTGGTGCTTCGAGCGGATAAAAGCTACGCTGGAAACAATGAACGTCGAGCAAGACTTGTTCTACAACGAGGATTCGCTATATTCCGAAGGTAAAATCGATAAGCTGATTGCCGATTTGAAGTCCCGTAATTTGGTTTACGAAAAAGACGGCGCACTATGGCTCAAACTGAGCGAAATGGGCTTAAAAGACGACCGCGTCATAGTAAAATCAACCGGCGAACCTACTTACCGCCTGCCGGACATCGCCTACCATCGTGAAAAGTTCGAACGAGGCTTCGATTTGATGGTTGACATTCTCGGCGCTGACCATATCGCAACCTATCCCGATGTTTTGGCTGCAATCAAAGCGTTAGGCTATGATTCAAATAAAGTAAAGGTCATTATTCACCAATTCGTTACACTTACCGAAAACGGCGAGCAGGTTAAGATGAGTAAACGCTCAGGTAAAGTATACACATTGGATGAACTATTAAACGAAGTAGGAGCGGATGTAGTTCGCTTTTTCCTGCTGATGCGAGGAGTATCGACGCATTTAGAGTTTGATTTGGCTCTGGCGCGCGAGCAAAGCGATAAAAATCCTGTGTTTTACCTTCAATACGCTCATGCCCGTATTTGTTCGATAATTGAAAATGCAAAAGCGAAAAGTATTGACCAGTCAGCAAATCCTGATTTTTCGCTACTTACTCATCCGATGGAACAACAACTTATAAAAGTCCTCTTGGAGATGAATGAAACAATAGCCAAAGCATCTGAAAAGTTCGAACCACAAATACTTGCTGAGTATTTACGGACACTTGCGGCGGCGTTTCATGGTTTCTACCACGAGTGCCGAATCATCGGCTCGGATGACGAGCTACTCCAAGCTCGATTGGCTCTTGCGGAAACAACCCGCTATGCCTTACGAAATGGCCTTGCGATATTGGGTATTAACGCTCCAGAAAAAATGTAAATTCACATATCCGTTTTGGGGACTTCTGTCATGTTGAACTTGTTTTAGGAACCATCTTTCAAAATTAGTTCCAGTCTGCAAGACGGATTCCCTGTCCAACACGTAATGACACTTTGCTATATTTTTCAGAAGTGTCTATATATATGATATATGCGGCTTACTCTATCTTTATAAATTATAAATTGTTTATAATTTAATCCTAAGCCTTAAAACCATGTCATACCTTGCCCAAACAAGCGGGAAATATCTTTTGGGCTCAACTTCGACATCTTGACCTCGCACTTTGCTGTATTCGGTTATTACATAGAATTGAGGTCTTTCTCTGCAGATTTTCTCAATTTTCTTAGTTACTGCTTCTTCTATTTCTTGAATGTATTGCGGATTACGGTAATATTTTTCGACATCAACATCGACAAACTCGCCTAATACAGATGTATCATTGATATATTCGGGATCTGGCATCCAATGCGACGAATCCAAGCAGAACGGGTCTGTCGGCGGCAGACTTTCTATTATATCTTTAAATTCCGGTTTCGGCACAGCGTATTGAATAGAAAATCTGATATAATCGAAAACAATTGTGTCTTTTGTCGGGTCAAACGGCACGCCTACTCCCTCGCCGGTATGCAGGGAATCTATCCAATAGTTGAACTCAAGTATTTCGCCGTTGTCGATATAATGCTTGTTCTTCTCATACTCATCGTATTCGTACAAATTTCCGAAAGTATAGGAAGTATCGGGAGCGCCGCGCCGATAGTGATAGGAATGGAAATACAAGGGGATTTGCACCGTAAAAGTGCTGAAGCTATTGACGGTATCGGTATAGCATCCAGAAAAAATCAAAGGAGATACAGCAAACAATACTACAAACAGCGCAATAGTTGTTTTCTTTGTATTTTTAAAAATTTTATTCATTTTTTATTGATTTATTTGTTAAACAATATTTTCTATTATAAAGAAAATCATGATTATGCATATCTTTTTTAATTCACCTTGTTAACGCTTGAATAGTGGCAAGCGCCACCTATTATTCAGTTATTCTGCGTTTGACCGGGCTTTTTGTATTGTCTTTCCCGATTTCAGCCAACCAAAATGACAACCCAGCCGAAAGCAATGGCTGCGAGGCGATCGAAGCGTCGGCATGAAACTCCAAGAACGATAACTTATAAGAAATTCCGGCGGTAAAGCGAAAATGAGTGAATGTTTCGATATTTACTTTGATGGGCTGCGCAAAACGAATTTCCTTGTATGGGCTGTCGATTTGTTCTCCGGGTTCCAAAGCTTCGCGCGCCAGAGAAATTTCGCCGCTTAAGTCTTCGTATTGCAAACCGCCGTAGACGGTGAAACCGTTGTTCCATCCCTTGCTTATATGCGCTCCGACATTGAAAGACGTTATGTCGATACCGTTGCTTCGATGCATGTTGTGAAAGCCTAAGTTAACGGCAACTCCAACATACGGGTCGTTATCGAACCAATGAAACCAATGGTCGATTCTTTGATTTAAAATTATGCCGAAGTAATTCAAGTTTTCGCCTTTAATTGGCGCAAATAAGTATCTCAGGCGAATTTCGGTTTGTGTCGGCGTTCCGACTATCAACTGAGCTACGGGCAGACCGGACATGAAATTAATGCCTTCGCCTTCGACGAACGCCACGGTTTTCAGCATTGTTGTATCCGGAATTATATATTCGACTCCATTAACCATATAGCTGTGCGAACTATTATGCACTTTTGCAGCAGCAAAAACAGCGGTAGCATCACCTCCGTATATGGTCGGTTGTTGGCTTTTTGTGCCGAAATTCTTTCTTATTACGCCATCACGCAATTCAGAAATTTCTGCATATTCATAATCGTCGAATTGTTCGGGCAACTCGGCGTCGTAAGTCTTTTGAGCATCGGGTATGAACATGCCCATGCCGCAGATATCGAATGCAAAGTTCCATTGCTCCTGATAATTTGCGCGAGTATACAAATTTGAATTCAGGCTTTGCCCAAGTGAAGTAAAAAAGGGCTTTAAGTATTGCTGAAGATTATACGACGTAAATTGCTTAAATTCATTTGTAACTACTATATCTTTTTCGGCAAAAGCCTTTTCGGAATAGGATAAGCATACGCAAGATAAAAGAAAAATATGGAATAATCTTTTAATAAGTAGAGTTTTTTTCATAATTTTCCTTTTTATAATGTGAATTATAGCTGTATGAAATTTATTATTGAATAGAACTTAGCGCTTATTTCTATTTTTTTGGGCACTATTAGTGTAATTACTCAAGAAGAATCCGATGAGTTTAAACATAAACTCGATAAGATG
>CAYLSY010000259.1:0-3971 GCA_964386275.1 uncultured Hyphomicrobiales bacterium | reverse complement strand
CATTCTTTGATTAATAATACTATCAATTAAATATAAAAATGCTCGAAAGACAAAAAACAAGAACGACAGAACAACTACTTGCGTCGAGCTGCGACCGCCATTTGACTGTTACCGCCAATGCAGGTTCAGGCAAGACCACTGTGCTTGTCGATAGAATAATTAATATTTTGCTGAATGATGCCAATATCGGCAACGACGATTTATACTATACTCGCGGGGTAAGCGCTTTCAGGACTGTCGCGATTACTTTTACCAAAAAAGCTGCATCGGAAATTCAGGCAAAAGTCGTCAATGCAATCACCGAAATGATTCTTCACGAAAAAAACAGACCGAAATTAGAATACTTGTATAGAATTCGCCAAAGCCTTACCTACTCACGCATTTCAACTATTCATAGCTTTTGCGCACAGTTGCTAAGGGATTATCCGATTGAAGCCGGTATCAGCCCGACATTTGTCGAACTGACCGATTCGGATACTGTTTCGCTCAAGAAAAACGCTTTCTACGATACAATTTATGGCTGGCTCGGCGAATCGACAAGCGAAAAACCACAAAGCATTCGTGCATTGCTGTTGCAGTTCGGTAAAAAAGAGTTCGAGCAAGTAACAATGGCGATACTCAATAAATGCGGCTCTTTGTCATTTTTCTCGAAAATTTATTCTTTAGACAATCTGGAAATACTGCGTTTAAGAAATGAAATGCTGATTGAGCGAGTATCATATCATAACAAAATAGTATTCGATTTTTGTGTTCTTTTATTGAAAAACAGCGATGAATACCTGATTAAACCAGGCAAAACACATGACAAGGTCAAGCAATGGCTCGTTGAACTTCGCAGTTATCTGTCGAGAAATGCTAAACTGGAATTAGATATCGATTACTTCGATGTTGATGAAATCAGGGTTTACATCCAAGATTTGCTTGGAGCTTTATTGCCGTTTTTTACAAAAGATTATCGTTTAACATCAGATGCCAGAAAAGCTCTGGTTGTGCCATTTGATGAAGCGCAAATAAATTGCGTTACAGACTCTTTGAAAACTCTTGTGATGTTGAATGATAGCCTTGCCCAAGCGAGTATTGACGTGGAAATGCTGGATGATGCCCGTATATTATTCGATTTTATCAAGGACGTCAAGTTGAATTTCGATTCGAAAAAAGCAGAAATTGAAGGCTTGGAATTCAACGACTTGATCGAAAAAGCCGTGTTATTGCTACAAGATGAGGAGATTTGCGCCAAAGCCCGCTCTGGTATTGATTTCCTGCTTATCGACGAGTTTCAGGACACTGACCCGCTGCAATACGAAATCGTTAAGCGTCTTGCCCCGGAGTTGGTCGTTAGGGAATTTTCGCCGAGTATGAATTTGTTTATCGTTGGCGACGCCAAGCAAAGTATATATGCCTTCCGTAATGCCGATGTTAGAGTTTTCAACCAAGCGCGAACCGATATTAGCTCGTATACTAAAAGTTTGATTGCAAAAGGTTTGCTCAATGCATCGAAAATTTTTTGCGGCGATACCGAAATTGATTGCTCTGCCCGGCAAGCCGCCGGAGAACTAAAACTCACTGTTTCATTCAGGCTGCAGCCAGTGATTGCTGCATTTGCTAACTATATTTTTAAAAGAATAATGGAGGAAAAAAACTCCGAATTCGACGTTGATTACGAATCATTCGTTTGCGGAAAGAATGTTGCTGAAATTATTGAAAACAAGAATAGCGACCATTTTTCAGCCGATGACTCATTCGGCTCGGTCAATTTGGTCATCAATTTTGCGAATAAAACTGAAAGCCCTGATGCAACACTCGAAAATGATGATGAAGAAGCAAATCCTAACGAAGCGTTGCTCGTGGCAATGACTATTAAAAACATAGTCTCCGAAGGAAAATATGAAATCAATGGGGAAGATGGGCAAAAGAAACCGTCGTTCAAGGATATAGCCGTACTGGCTCGTAAACGAAATTCGCTGACTAAGCTTTCAGAAGCCATGATGGAACTTGGTATTCCGCATGTCGTTCACTCGAAAGGCAGTTTCTTCGAATCTATTGAAATCAACGATTTAATTGCTTTTCTGAATTTTCTTAATAATCCAGACGACGATATTGCGTTAATCACCGTTTTGCGTTCTCCGTTTGCAGATATTGATATATCAACGATTTTCCAAATTTCCATTGGAAAGCAAAACGAATCAATGTGGCAAAAACTATTGAATTTCTGTTCAAATGAAGAACCTCGAATGCCATTGGAACTCTTTTCAAGCGGTATTCCAAGCGAATCAACTTCAAAAATCAGAGTATTTGCCCTTAAAGCAAAAAATATTATTAATAAAAAATCAATTTCTTCTATTCCATCGTTAATTAATTCTATTCTCGATGATTATCATTATTGGGGGAAAATCGCTGCCAGACATGATTTTCAACGAGCTGAAGCAAATATCATCAGATTTATCGAAATAGCTCGAAATTACGAAGCAAGGGGCTTTCGAACGCTCGACGGTTTTATCGATGAAATTAATAACCTTGCCGAAAAAGCGCTGTCTGACTCGCCCGACAGCTATCAAGAAACCAGCGAAGACGCTGTCAATCTGCTTACAATTCATGCTGCAAAAGGTTTGGAATTTCCGATTGTATTCCTTTTCGATTCTTGTTCGAAATCTGGAGTAAATCAAAAGTATAATTTTTCTGAAAAGTTCGGCATAGCGTTTAAATACAAAAAGTATTCAATAGAAAACCATCCGTTGGAGCAATCCAGCCCAATTCACTACTTGTCGAAGCAATCGGACGCAGCTGCTTCTGCCGCCGAAGACAAGCGTTTGCTCTATGTTGCCTTGACCCGAGCGTCTGACCATTTGTTTATTTCTGGCACTATCAATAAAAAAGAAAAGGATGGTTTGCCGACATATATAAGCATATCAAAGAATAGTATGCTTTATAGCATAATGCAAGGGCTTGACGTCATGCCGGAAATGCTGGATAATTCAGCTTCAATTGATATTGAAGAAGAACTGCCGCTCTATTCGAATGCAGAAATAAAAAAGCGATTAATTCAATTCAAACTTAAGATAATAAAATCCCAATCAGATAATTTTATTAATAGTAAGTCGATTAAGGAATTACAAAAAGCCGAACCATTTTTCTTATTGGATTATATCGACACATCATTCGTAAACGAGATTTTTACGGCAACAAAATATACGACTTATGACAAATCTAAGGAGCGATTTGCAAGGGAATTCATTCTCGGCTTGCACTCGCTCGACGACGATAATTACGAGGCGCCCGTCGACGCTGATTATCGAGAATCAGACAATGTAGGCGGCACTTTACTTGGAACGATAATACATTTCGTGCTTGAGAACTTTAGGAAATGGCTCACTGAGAAAAATGAAGTTGATGAAGAATTAATCCGTGCCTTGATAGCGGAAGCCGGATATCCACATGGTTTAATGCTCGACGAGAAGTCAATTGGTAGAATAATCAGAGAATGCCACAGCATATCGCAAACGAAATTGCTCAAAATGCTGAACAACAGCGGAATTGAAATCGAAACCGAGACGGAATACATAATTCCGTTTGGTGATGATTTCATAATGGGCAAATTTGATTTATTATACAAACCGGAGAATTCAGATTGGGAAGTATGGGACTGGAAAACCAACATAATTAGTTCTAAAGCTGAAATGTTCCAGTTGGCTTCGCAATACGATATCCAGATGATAACTTACGCTTTTATTCTAAGTAAAATCAAGCCTAAGCAAAATACTTATAAATCTCGAATTTTATTTACTAGGCTTGCGTTTGAAAATGCTGAAAACGATGATTGGGGTTATGTTTTTGAATTTAATCGAAAACAGCTTGCCGATTTTGAAAACGAATTATTTTCAAAGAATTTAGAAATAAAAACTTTCTATTAACCATTGTCGATATGGGCAACAACTTGAGTAGGTGGCGGTTGCCACTTTTCAAGCGTAAGCAAT
>CAYLSY010000258.1:0-3976 GCA_964386275.1 uncultured Hyphomicrobiales bacterium | reverse complement strand
TAAAATCTCCTTAAAATAAACTACATGCTTAAAAAGAACATCATTGTAATTTCTTAATTTATGATTTTTTTATGAATAATGAAACGTTTTTTTTTTTAATTATAAAATTACAATGATAGAAATAAATATGGTATATTATTTGTATTTTTTATTGTTAAATAAATAGTTTTCATTGAAAACAAAATTATTATTATTCACTTAATTTTAATTATTACAACAACTTACAAAAAGAAAAAGCGATGAAAGTAACCAATATACAGTTAACGCCCAAAGATTCAGGCGAAATAATATCCTACAATTCCGAAATTGCCGAAAAAACCGCTTCAGTTCAGCAATCACAGCCGGCAGAAGAAGTTTCAGAACGCAAAGAATGGCAATTGGACATACTTTTAGATGCGCTCGACCGCTTGGAGAATAATATTCAGTTGGATGATAATGAACAATCCAGCAATCATCCTCTTAGCGTTAAAAATTTCTATCCTATAGAATCTTTAGAGGAAGCAATGATTGAAATCAGCTATATCAAATCCCCATTTTTCAAATCGAATGCCCTCGAAGCTCAAGCCAATATTGATGCAAAAGATGTTGCATCACTGTTTGTTTGAACTTAATATTTAATATAGACACTTTAAAGCCGGAAACGTTACATTCCGGTTTTTTTGTTTTCAATCATAATTAATATGATGTGAAATATATAAATCTTCTGTTCAACACAATGGATAATTTCTTATATTGTCAAAATGAATTAATTTTTATTGGAAATTACTGAAAACATCAATAAATTTGTTGTTTGTGAAAAATCCGGTTTCAGAAAACCGTTTATTAACTAATTTTTATTAGGAGCCTTTGCAATAATGGGTACATTAGAACGAATCAGAAAAACATCTCCATACTTTTTAGCCGCATTCGCTATAATATTCGTAGCGTTCATGGTGGCTTCGGATGCAGATATTTCAAATTTAATCCATTCAAAAAAAGATTATAATGATTTGATAATAGCCAAAGTCAACGGCGAGCCGATATACAAGAAAGAATTCGACAGAAGGGTCAATGAGCTCAAAGAATACGAAGAAACCCGCAGAAAGAACGCCGGTCAACAAGACGTCGCTGTGGACGAAGCAGAAATCCGTGCCAGAGTATATGACCAGATGGTAAATGAGATTCTACTGAAGCAAGAAGCGGCAAAACTTGGTATCGATGTTTCGGATGCCGAATTGAACCAGATGTTGTTCGAAAATCCGCCCGAAGAATTGCGCCGATTCTTTGTCGATTCTACCGGTCAAATGTCGCCGGAAAACTACGAAAGATATGTCAAGATTCTCACTAATCCTGAATCTCTTTATGATATGCTAAATCCTCAGATGAGCGAAGAAGAAAAAAAGAATTTCGTCGTTCAATTCCGCCAGGATTTATACAACATTATTTCAAATGTTCGTTCGAAGCTGCTTTACGATGCTTATGTAACTTCGATTAATGCTTCGATGGGACAGGTTTCTCCCGAGTTTGCAAACCAAATCTATACGAACGAGAAATCAAATGCCGATGCTCAATACATTTATTTAAGCGTAAACACTATTAAAAACGAAGATGTTACGGTTACCGACGAAGAAATTAAAAACTATTATGACCAGAACAAGAATCTATTTAAAACCAGACCGAAAAGAAAATTAAAATATGCAGTTTTTCCGCGCTTCCCCTCGCAAAGCGATACTTTAAAAGCGCAAGACAGCGTTGCCAAGGTCAACAACCTTTTCACTCAAATTACTGATATTGCCGAGCGCGATTCCTTATTTACCAAAATTTTCGGACGTTCGGACACTTCCGGTTTCGTCTCGGTTAATACTATCGACCGCCGTTATGAACAGTATGTTAAGGAAGCGCCCGACAAGCAAGTCGTCGGACCAATTCAATTACCCGAAGGTGCGTATTTTATCAGGGTGGATGCCCGCAGAACCAGTAATATTGTCGATTCTGTAAAAGCTTCGCATATTCTAATTCGCGCCGGCAGCAACCCGGATTCTTCCAAAAAATTAGCTGAAGACCTTATTAAACAAGCACGCAGCGGCGCAAACTTTGAAATTCTCGCGATGCAGTATTCAAGCGATTCAATGTCGGCTATCAAAGGCGGCGACTTGGGTTATTTCAAGCGTAAAACCATGGTTAAAGAGTTCGAGGAAGCCGCTTTCAACGGTAAAGTCGATTCAATCTACGGACCTGTTCATACACAATTCGGTTACCACATTATCAAAGTTACCGGCAAGCAATCTCACGATGAGGATGAAATTAAGTTGTCAAAAGCCCTTATTGGACCTCAATTGTCCGAGACGACGATTAAGGCTATCGAAAAAGACTTACGTAATTTCAACAAGAAGATTGAAGAAGGCGCTGTATTCGAAATTGCCGCAAAGGATTTTCCGTCAGCAATGATAGTCGATTCAGTTGTTTTGCTCAAGAATAAGCCGGTCAATATCCAAAGCAGATTTTTCTACCACCAATCGAAGTATCTGTCTGATGTCGCTTTCGACAGAAAAGCCGGTAGTATAATCGAACCATTTATTGTTAAGCAACAGGCATATATTATCGCTCAGGTTACCAAGAAATTAGATGATAAAATTGCTCCTTTGGACGAAGTGAGAACTATTATTCAGCAAAAGCTTATCAACAAAAAGAAACTCGAAATGCTGAAATCGAAAATCGACGATGTTTACTCGAAAGTATCATCTCTCGATTCGCTTAGTTTAGCTGCCATTCCCGATATAATGCCAAGCGTCGCTCAAAATATTAAGCCTCTTAGCGGTAGAGGCGCTTCGGAAGCCGAACGCGATGCTATCTTTATCGCTCAAGCCTACAAACAACCTATAGGCAAAATATCAGAACCAATAAAAGGCGAAAACGGCTGGTTTATTATTCAGGTCATCAGCCGCACCGAAGCTAACCAAGACGAATACGCAAAAGAAATGAATAATTACATGGAAAGGTTGCTCAACTGGAGCAGTGAAAATCTGAATTCTCAATGGTCAAGTCAGCAAACCGATTGGAGAGAAAAGCTGTCAAGTTCGCGCTGGTTCAAGCAAATCAAAGAATTAGCTGATATTGACGACAAACGCTTCCAATTCTACAATGATTATTAAGATTCTCTTTACATAATTTAACAGTTTTTTAAACGTCTAATTTTATGCAATAAATTAGACGTTTTTTTATAATTATTTCAAAATATGAAAAAAATTGAAAAAAATATTTTACACTTAGCACTATTTGTTGCTTTTTCGAACTTGATAATAATTTCAAGCGGTTGCAACGACAACATCATAACCGATAGCTCGCAAATCGTTTTCCCAGACAGCAACGTCAGCTTCCAACAGCATGTTCAGCCATGGCTAAGGCTCAGCTGTTCTTATGCCGGGTGCCATAGCGACGAATATATGGCAGGAGGCAGACGCATTACTGAGTATTATACATTATTCGAATCAGCAAACACTGGCCTCGTTATACCCGATAAGCCCGATAACAGCGTCCTTTGCCAAATGCTCGAAGGAAAAGTAATTCACACCGGTTATCCTTACTGGAAAATTAACGACAACCAGAAAAAAGGCATAAGACTATGGGTCGCCGAAGGAGCGAAGAATAATTAGATGGTGTTTGCTACTTTTCAAGCGAAAACATTGTGAATTTAAAGAAAATAAGTGCATTATTTATTATTTTCATTTTTCTTTATACTACTCCTAAATGAAAAAGGACAATAGTAAGGAAAAAAAATACTTGAATCTCTGTAAAATTCTTCATATATTTGAAGTTCTTTTAAATGCTATTTCGTAGCATATCGACGGCGGGTGTAGCTCAGTTGGTAGAGCATCAGATTGTGGCTATGAGGGTCGTGGGTTCGAACCCCATCGCTCGCCCAAAGAAAAAAAAGCCTGAACAATGAATAAGTTCAGGCTTTTTTTTTTGATAAATATACTTTAAAAAAAAAAAGCAA
>CAYLSY010000257.1:0-4031 GCA_964386275.1 uncultured Hyphomicrobiales bacterium | reverse complement strand
GCCTTTGCTTTATGCTTCGCTTGCAGCTGCATACACAGACGAAAAAGACTACGACAAGGCTCTCGAGTACGCGAAAAAAGAAAAAGAAATCAGCGACAAAACAAATATCCTGATTTATAAAGCTATGTCAGCAATTTCTTTTTTTTCAATTGGTTGTATCGAAATTCAACGAAAGAAAGCGCTTCGTCCAAATACTTTTGATAAATGCTTTGCCCATATTTTTTTATCATACTATCGGGGTCTTCCCCATCCGGCAGGCAAACAATACGGGTGTCGAAACCCTTTTCCAGAGCCATTTCCAATGCTCTTTGGGTTGCGATTAAACCAGCATTGTCGCTATCGTATGATATATATATTCGAGAACAGATTCTGAGCAGCAAATCGAGCTGTTCACGGGTAAGCGAAGTGCCGCTCGAAGCAACGGCGTTTCGAAAGCCACCCTCATGTAATGATATTACATCGGCATAACCCTCGGCTAAAATAGCGAATTTCTTAGCTCTAATCTCGTTTTTTGCCTGAAAATATCCATACAAAACCCTGCTTTTATCATAAACCTGCGTTTGAGGCGAATTGATATACTTCGGCTGGTCTGGTTCGTCGGTCAATTGTCGCGCTCCGAACGCAATGATTTTGCCGATAGAATTATGAATTGGAAACATCAGGCGGTTGCGGAAGCGGTCGTAAATTGTATTCTTTTCTTTATTTTCAACCAATAAACCTGCGTCGAGCAATACTTTTTGGCTAAAACCCTGTTTTTCGAGATGATTAGTCAGAGCATTGAAGGAATCAGGCGAATAACCCAATTGAAAAGACTCAATTATTTTTGGGCTGAAGCCTCTTTTTGAAAGATATGCAGTTGCAATTTTACCAGCGGTGGTGCCGAGCATTTGCTGAAAAAATGTTGAAGCAGAAAACAACGAGTTCAGCAACTGCTCATCGTAAGTCAGCTTTTCTTTGGTCTTGGCTGATACAAATTCTGTGGGAATCACGATTCCGGCTCGGCGTGCAAGCTCTTTGATTGAGTCTTGAAAGCTCAAACCGTGATACTTCATCATAAAAGTAACGACGCTGCCAGCGGCGCCGCAACCAAAGCATTTGTAAATGCCTCTTTCGGGCGAAACGCTGAAAGACGGCGTTTTTTCATTGTGGAACGGACATCTGCCAAAGTAATTGCCGCCTTTGCGATGCAATTCGACCACTTCACCGATAATATCAAGAATATCGCTGCGGTCGCGAATCTGATTTATTAAATCGTTGGAATATTGCATCACTTATAAATTTTTACAGTGGAATTATCCTTGCAATCGCGCTCAAGCTCAGCGATTGTCTTGCCAAAAACCGGATGGACAAAACCGGCGGCGATTTCGACGGAAGGCAACAATACAAATCGCCTTAGGTGCATCGATGGATGCGGTAAAACAAGTTTTTCTGTATTAAGCACTGTATTACCAAAAAAGACAATATCGATGTCGATTTCACGTTCGTGCCATTTGTTACGTTTCACTCTACCGATTTCTGTTTCAATTGACTTGCATCGCTCGAGCATTTCTAAAGTTGTCGCTTTTGTCGTTCCAAATGCAGCAATGTTCAAAAACCAAGGCTGTTCAACATATCCATATGGTTCTGTTTCAAAAAACGAAGAAATTTTAAGCGATTCGACCAAGTTATTTTCCGTCAACTTGCTAATGGCAGTTTCCAAGTTTTTTTTCCGGTCGCCTAAGTTTGAACCGAGTGAAAATAATATATCCGTTCCTTGCATATTAGTCTTGTTCTGTAACATTAAGGTTCGGTTCTGCTCATTGTTTGCTCAGCTTCGACAAAGCTGACGACGCGACGAATCGGCGCATTCATCTTGCGAACCCTGACGGTGGCTTTCACCATATGTGGAAATTTTTCAAGCAATAAATTCAATATCTCGTTGGTAATTGTTTCGATTAAATTATAGTTTTCACCGGCAATCACTTCTTCAATGCAAAACATTGCTTCTTCGTAGTTAAGCGCATAATTAACGTCGTCGTTGATTATTGCCTGACGAGCATCGTAGTACATATCCAAATCGACTTGGTATTTTCCGCCGAGCAGTTGCTCTTCGGCTTTCACGCCATGGTAAGCGTAAAATTCGGCGCTACGAACGGTTAGTCTTGTTAATGAAATTTACAATTTTACGTATAATTAAGGAGAATTCAAATAAAAAAAGCCCGCTCGAAACGGGCCTATTTTGAATATTATAAATATTAAGCTTTTTTCAATGCCTCGGCGCCACTGACGATTTCGAGCATTTCCGTGGTTATTGCGCTTTGTCTTTCCTTGTTGTAAACAAGTTCAAGATGCTTGATGAGTTCATTTGCGTTCTTTGTAGCATTTTCCATAGCCATCATTCTGGCAGCTTGCTCGGCGGCGTTCGATTCGAGCAGCGAGCGCCATACTTGTATCGTCAGGTTCGTTGGCAATAAATCATCCAAAATAATGTCCTTGCGCGGCTCGAAAATATAATCAATTGCAAATTTATCTTTTTCGCCTTCGGATTTTGCTTCCATCGGAAGTATTTGTCTTACGGAAGGCACTTGCGAAATCAAGTTCTTGAATTCGTTGTAAAACAGTAGAACTTTATCGAATTTGCCGGAAATGAAATTATCGGTAATTAAATTAGAAATACTTTTTGCAGTCGAAAACTCTAATGGCTGAAAAACTTGCTTATACTCGCGAACTTTTTTATAAGGCTCCTTGGCAAAAAATCCGCATGAATTCTTACCGACAGGTATCAAGTATATTTCTGCAGCAGGATATTCTTTTTTAAGAGTATCATTAATGTAATTTTTTGCGAAACGGAAAATATTAGTATTGAAACTGCCGCACATTCCTCTGTCAGTTGCAACTACAATCAAAGCAATTGACTTGATTTCATGCCTCTTTTCAATTAAAGGATGGCTGTAATCTTCGCCGACAGCATCAATTAAATTGGCTAAAGTAGAGCCGAGTTTCTCAAAATATGGTCTGGCAGAAAGAATGGATTCTTGGGCTCGCCGTAGTTTTGCTGCTGATACCATTCTCATCGCTTGAGTAATTTTCGATATATTTCTTACCGCGGATATTCGCCTGTAAATATCTTTCAGTGTAGCCATCTATTTCCTCTAATTTGTTTCAACCAATATTATTATAATAAGGTTGCAAAAGATTATAAATGTTGCCAATCCTGCATTAAGTAATTTTGAACATAATCGGCAACCGCTTCTTCAATCGGAGTTGTTTTTGAGTAATACTTCGTTCTCTTCATTCTTTTCATATCAGCTTCGGTGAAGTATTGATATTGATTTCTAATGCTTTGGGGCATATCGATATACTCGATATTAGGCTCAAGATTCATTGCCTTGAAAACGGCTGTCATTAACTCATTCCATGTTGTGGCATTACCTGTGCCAATATTGTAAATACCTTTGGACTTCGGGTCTTGGTAGAATTTCCAAATCATGTCGACAACGTCTTTAACATAGATGAAATCACGCTTTTGCTCGCCGTCCTTGTAATCTTCCTTATAAGATTTGAAAAGCTGAACCTTGCCTGTTTCTTTAATCTGGTTGTAAGCTTTGTAAATCATACTCGACATTTCGCCCTTGTGGTATTCGTTTGGGCCGAAAACATTAAAGAATTTCAAACCGACGAATTTTTTATCAAATTCAGCTTCTTTAACAAACAAGTCGAATTGATGTTTTGAATATCCATAAGGATTTAATGGCCTTAGGTTATCGAATACTGTATCGGAATAACCGTTTTCGCCTGCGCCGTAAGTTGCGGCGCTCGAAGCGTAAATGAAATGAGCCTCTTTTGATAAAGCAAAAGTTGACAGTAATATCGATAAATTTAAATTATTATCCATCAGGTAATCTGCATCGGTCTCGGTCGTATCGGTACATGCTCCCAAATGAATAACCCTATCAATGTCATCATCTAATCCATTTTCAAGTAGATTGGCATAAAAATCGTCTTTGCCGAAAAAATTGAAATATTTCTTCGCTACCAAGTTTTTCCACTTG
>CAYLSY010000256.1:0-4052 GCA_964386275.1 uncultured Hyphomicrobiales bacterium | reverse complement strand
ATTATTATTTATTATTCAGAGGTCTCTACTAATCAAACTAAATGACGAATCTTAAATTGTAAAAGTGTCCAACGAATTAATATAAAAATAACTATTATAATTTCCTTTTTACATGCAATTTAAAGAATTATTTTTATTTTTGAAACACTAACATAAGAACTAAACAAGAAATATCCCAAGATAACTGAAAAAATAAAACCGAAATACAGCAACAGTTGTCTAAATAATTATATGATTGCGCCACATAAAAGAGAGTGCGAGCTATTATTAGCAAATAAACCGAGAATAAATTTGTTGAAAACAATTCATTCTTTCTTGCCGCTTTTTATTTTTTTTATACTTGCAACTCAACCATCATATTCTCAAATTAAAGATACAACACACAGAATTCACGGTGTATTCGAATCGATTGAAAAACCAGACTATTACGAAATACATGAAATCAGATTGCTCGGCACCGACTCTTTTTCCGTCGAAGAGATAATGAGCTTTATTCAAACAAAGGCGAGCAGCCGCAGTTTAATAAATACATCTGTTTTGAATATGTATAAGTCTATGTATTTCAACAAGGATTTCAGAAAGGTCATTCCCGAACAGTTATTTTCGTCGATGCGCTATTTGTTGATATTGGATTCGAACGACGTAGGTTTTTTCGACCAGAACAAGTTGAACAATGACTTGGAAAATATACGATTCTTTTATCTGCAAAACGGTTTTCATAAAGCCGAAGTAGATTGGGAATTCTTTGGAGATTCAACGCAAGGAAAAAATATCCTTGAAATACGAATAACCGAAAACCCGCGCTCGATAATTAAAGATAAGATTTATCTAGGTTTGGACTCGCTTCCGCAGGAATTAAAAGTTGAAATTAAAAAATTAGAAAACATAAAAGCCGGCATGTTTTACAATGAAGCGTCAGTAGCAAACGAAGCCGCTCAAATACATCGCTTTCTGCTCGATAATGGCTACTGTTTTGCCAGCTACGATGGACCTGTCAATCTTTCCAACGACGAGACCAACCAAGATAGTATCGTAACCCTTTTCCATACTGGTAGTCGAAAGCGAATTTCACAAATCGATTTCGTAGATAGCCTGCGGGGGCAAAAAATCGTTGCCCGAAATATGAAAGAAAGACAGCTTGAGTTTACCGTAGGAGATTGGTACAGCCGCAGCAAGGTCGATAAATCAATCTCTAACTTGTTTAATGTCGGAACATTCGATATTGCGCTCATTGCGCCGTCCGAAGTACAGGATTCATGCGATACAACACTCAGACTCACGGTACATACTCAGTATAGAACCCAGCAAGAATACGGCGTAAGCCCATTTCTTAACCAGACATCGTTTGATAAAACTGTTAATTTCGGTATCGAAGCTTCATATTTGCATAGAAACATATTCGGAGCAGCACAAGCATTTAATCCTTATGTTCGAGTTCTGCTCATCGATATAAACAATGCTTTTGATAACTCAGAAAATAGAAAGAAAATCGAGTATGAGTTCCAAATCGGTATAAATTTTGCGCAACCATTACTATACACGATTGATGAAGCAAGAGTTGGGCTATCTTTCCAGGCGCTGTTCGCCCAAAGAACAATATATGAAACATTGAAAATAAACACTATCGGCCTGCCGATAAAATTTCCAATTACTTTGCCGATGTGGACATATTTCAACATGATGAATATTGACTTTTCGTTCGAACGGCAATCGCCCATAAATTATTTAATTGCGCTCAACGACGCCCATCAGTCCGACGTAACAGTCGAAGACTCGCTTAAGACAGAAGAATCCTTCCGCATCTACGGCAACCTCGACAGCTATGTAAAGAAGAATAGTCCTTGGCTGACGACATCTACATTCGGAATTTCAATTATCGGCGACACAAGAAATAATCCTTTCTCCCCAAAAAAAGGATACTTTGCGGCAATTTCAATTGATGGATTTAACTGGCTTTTAGCCGTCATCGACCCGTTGCTCAACGCTGCCGGTTTGCATAACAAAATCACCGGAATTGCCAAGTTCTACAGGTTGCAGGCAACAAATTACTGGTATTGGCAAATGTCTCAGAACCTTGTCTTTGCGCTGAAACAGCGCGAAGGATTCATTATTTGGTGGGATAAACTCAATTCCTATATACCGTTCGAGCGTCAGTTTTTTGCAGGCGGAGCAAATAGCGTCAGAGCTTGGCCTTCGCGCCAGCTTAGATACGGATACGATTATAACGCCTCGCTCGGCGATGTATACGATAACTTCAGGTCGAATTATATTGGCTCCGGCGCATTGATCGAAGGAAGTATGGAATTCCGCTATCGCTTCGAAAGCCTTTATTCCGAAGGCAATACGTTTAAGATGCTACTATCGAATTTCGGTATAACGGCATTTATCGATTGGGGTAACACGTTTAATTGGTTGATTGTCGACGAAAACGGCGAATACATCAAGAAAAATAACTTAGTTGAATATATTACAAAATTAGCCGTCGGAGCGGGTTTCGGGTTCCGCTACGAGACTCCGGTAGGTCCTGTCCGGTTCGATTTTGCTTGGCCGATTTACGACCCAGCCCGCAATAAAGACCAAACAATTTTCACGCGAAATAATGTTTGGGGACTAACACACTTCAACGTTGCCCTTGGGCATGCGTTTTAATTACTTGCAACTTTTTTTGGCAACCAACGTAAAGAATTATCAGGATGTTTTTTCAAATAACATGGTTTCGATTATGAAAAAATTAACCTTACTTGCTTTCTCACTGATATTTATGGGTTCAATTAGTTTGTTTTCATCAACTTCGGAAAATCGCTCATTATTCGACACAAAAACTCAAAATTTGCTTTCTAAAGAAAACTGCTTCCAAAGCGGCTTTACCATTCACTCCGACGATGCGGCAAGCGCAAGCACTGATTTCTTTAAGAAAAAAACAAAAAACGACGACGAAGATGATGAAGGATTCTGGGATTTCGATTGGCCGATGCGTCCGAGAATCAAAGTAATCGACCCTGATATCGACTGGAAAAGCTCTTTGAAATTTGAAAGGCCTACGATTGATTTCGCTGTTGGCTATTCCAAGCTATCGATTCATCCTGATGTTTTCGACGGAAAATTTGCCAATACTTACAATATGGAAATTCGTTTAGGCTATACTGATATTAGTGAAAATATTTTCGGCGCAAGAATTTTAAAGAATGAATCTTCGTATTTATTTTTAGGCAATGCTTCCGATGAGTTGATTGAAAATAAAGATATTAAAGAAGGCGATTTGACATCAAAAACATGGCGCTTCGGCATAAGCTGGTCAGAAGGTTATGGATATAGAATCGGAGGTGAGACCGATATCAGTTTCTACAATATGAAATCTTTGGTATGGACAAAGGTAGATTTTGTTAACAAATTCTCTGTATACAGCCACCAGACTTTAGAAGATTCAACACGCCTTAATAGACTAGATTTGTTTGACGGTGTTTTTCGTTTCGGAAAATCGTTCGAAGGCGGCGTAAGAGTAAAACTCTTCAATCCAGTAACAATATCTGCAAGCTATGAACAGGCATTGGTTTTTCCACGGCATATGTTTTGGTATTGGGTTGGAAGCGAAACTATTGAAATAATAGCAGAGGCGGCGCTGGATAACTTCGTCAATGCCGTTTTTCGAGCCTCGCCATATGCTGGTCCCATTGTGGACGCTCTTCTGAAAAACGGCTTGTCGTATGGTTTATACCAGCTTTATAAAAAGAATATGAACTGGCCATTCGACACAGATGCGCCGCTAATGTACGAAAATTTCCGTATCAGCTTGGGCTTTGTGTTCTAAAATCTAATTAATTATTCAAAAAATATAAATTTTAATCCTGTTGACCTTTCAAAAATTCATATAAAATTTGATAATTGGCTACTGCCACCTACTCGAGATGGACTCCGCATATCGCAAAGCAGAGTCCATTTTTTTCCTATTATAAAGAAAAATGAAATTATTTTAAGCCCAAATTCGTATTATGAATCCGGGTTAATATTACACATCTTTCTTTTGATTTACCTTGTTTACGCTTGAATAGTGG
>CAYLSY010000255.1:0-4090 GCA_964386275.1 uncultured Hyphomicrobiales bacterium | reverse complement strand
CATTTTCGGACGGCGGCAAGTATTTGGCAGTTGATTCGGCTGTGGCACACGCTCTTGAATTAATTGCCGACGGAGCCGATATTATAGACATTGGCGGAGAAAGCACTCGCCCCGGCGCTGATGAAATCAACGAAGACACCGAGCTCTCAAGAGTTCTACCGGTGATTGAAGGTATAATGGAAAAGCGACCTAATACAATTCTTTCAATAGATACTACAAAGTTCAAGGTCGCAAAAGCAGCTGTGAATGCAGGCGCAATTATAATCAACGATATCAGCGGATTAACAGTAGAACCTCGTTTAGCCGAATTGGCTGCCGAAACCTGCGCTTCGCTCGTTATCATGCATAGGCAAGGCAACGCACAAACAATGCAGCAAAACCCGCATTACAACAATGTTTTCGAAGAAATATTCGCTTTTCTCCAAGAGCGCATCTATTTCGCTCGGAGCATCGGAGTTCAAAATATAATAGCAGATGTCGGAATAGGATTCGGCAAGACCTATGAGCATAATGTTGAGTTGCTGCGCCGACATAAAGAATTCACAATGCTTGGTGTTCCTCTTCTGCTCGGTATTTCGAGGAAACGTTTTATTGGCGAGATGCTCGGCATCGAAATTCCCGAGGAACGTGATACGGCAACCGCTTTACTGCATGCCCTACTGCTCGGCAGTGGCGCTTCGATTATACGGGTTCATAATGTCAAACTGATTTCTCAATTAAGACGGATTCATTCTGAAATTAACAAGATAATACAATGACCCTGAATTCCGAAAAGAAAAAAATGGCTGCGATTATCGGGATATTGAAGTCGATATATCCCAAACCGAGAATCCAATTAAACTACTCGAACAATTTCGAATTACTCGTAGCCACTATACTTTCGGCTCAATGCACCGATGCTCGAGTTAACATCGTTACTCAGTCTTTATTTAAAAAATATAGTAAACTCGAAGACTACGCCTTGGCTAACCCTGAAGAACTTGAACAAGACATATTTTCCACCGGCTACTACAAGGCAAAGGCTAAACACATTATCGGCGCAGCCCGAATGATAATCGACGAATTCGGCGGAGAAGTGCCTTCGACTATAGAGGAACTTACTCGACTGCCGGGAGTTGGAAGGAAGTCCGCAAACGTGCTGCTGGGGCATTGTTTTGATACCCCTGCAATAGTTGTTGATACGCACGTCATTAGAATATGTAATAGGCTTGGTTTTGTTGAAACAAAAAATGCTGTAAAAATAGAAAAAAAATTGATGGAAATCGTTCCCAAGGCTGACTGGGTGGATTTCACGCATTATTTAATTTTGCATGGACGCAAAACCTGCAAGGCTCCCAAGCCTTTTTGCTTGAACTGTGAAATATCGGCTTATTGCGACAATTATCATATAATAAAGGGTAAATGATGGCTCTGAAACTAATTACAATAGATTTTTGGAATACGCTTTTTTCTTCATCGAATGGAATCGAGCGGAACGGCTTAAGAATTAATACAGTTAAAGACCAAATAGCCAAACTGGGCATCAACGCTGATTACGAACAGCTTGACAAAGCTATAAAAGCCTCTTGGAGCTATTTTAACGGTATATGGCAAACAGAAATGCGAACGCCATCGACTCGTGATATTATCGAATTTCTGTGGAGTTACATCGATTTACCATACGATTCCGACGCAATTGATACTATTTCAAGTGTTTTTGCTGAAAGTATATTGCAATATCCGCCAGATTTAATGCCCGGAGTCGAGCATGCGTTGGAGCAATTAAACAGCCGTTTTCTGCTTGGAATTGTCTCGGATACAGGCTTTTCACCCGGAAGCGTTCTTAGGAAGCTGCTCGATGCAAAAGGAATCACACATTACTTTAGCTATTTTAGCTTCAGCGATGAAACAGGCGTTGCAAAACCGCATCCGAAAGCGTATACGACAATTTTAGATAATGCCGATGTAGCGCCGGCTGAGAGCCTCCATATCGGCGACATCGAAGCGACAGACATCACAGGCGCAAAAAATCTTGGAATGAAGGCGATTAAATTTACCGGAGACCGAGCCAATTTCTTAATCGAGGATGCTGGCACGAAAACAATTGCCGATGCGGAATTCGACAACTGGATAGACGTTACTAATTATATTATATCGATTAATAGCTGATATAAAGATTGGATTTTTATGAGACATTTAATATATATAATTCTATTTTCAACAGTATTGTTTTCATGCTCAAAAAATAATACTGCTGAAATTACTTTCTCAGTGTCGATTCACCCAGTTGCATCAATAATAAAGGAAATTACTGGAGACTCTGGAATCATCACGCTGCTCAAGCCCGGCGCATCGCCGCATACATATTCGCCGACTCCATCCGATATTCAAGCGGCAAGCAAATCAAAGGCATTATTCTATGTTTCCGAATCTATTGACGGATGGGCTGCTAATTTGAATGTCGAAAATAGAATCAGCCTTTTGGCTATGCTTCCCGACAGTATGAAAGTGTTCTTCGAAGGCGAGCATGGCTTGCATTCATCTCACGGCGAGGATTGTGAGCATTCCGAAGGCAGTCTTGACCCGCATTTTTGGACTTCGCCAGCAGCGGTAAAGGCGATTGTGCCAAAACTTACTGAAGCGCTAATAGAATTAATTCCTGAGAAAAAAGAAATTTATACTCGAAATGCCGAGCGGTTCATTGAGCGTCTTGACTCTCTTGATGCCGAGTTAAAGATTACTTTATCAGATATAAAAGGCAAGACAGTATTCCTTTTTCATCCGTCTTTTTGTTACTTGATTGAACGCTATGGGTTGAATTATGGCGGTTCGATTGAAATTTCTCCCGGCAAAGAGCCGTCGCCTAAATATTTAGCTGATTTGAGCAGAAGAATTGCTGAATCCAGCACAAAATCATTGTTTTCCGAGCCGCAAATCCCGATTAATTCAGCAAAAGCGCTTGCCGATGAGCTGTCAGTTGGTTTATATGAACTCGACCCCATTGGAGATGACGAATTATCATATTTCGATTTAATAAAGAAAAATGCTGAGATATTGAAGACTGCGATGAAGTAAGCGGCAATTACCACTCTTCGAGCTTAAACAATGTGAAATTAAAAGAAATACGTGCCTTATGAAAATTATTTCATTATTCTTTATGGTAGAATTATGCCAAAAGCAAATCCAGCCAATACCCAAGCGCAATAAAAGCGCCGACGGTTAATAAAATAATATATAGTATAATAATGGACAAGTATAATGGATTCAATGCTTCATCAATTGTTCGTAAGATATTGATAAATAATATCGCTAATGGCAAAGGAATAAGTCCGAGCAATGTCCAATAAGGCATATAACCAAGCGCTGAATTAAGAGCCAGCATGAAAAAACCTGCTCCGACTATGATTGCTAAGTTCTTGATTCTTATATATGGCACAATGAGTCTATCCCGAGAGTCAACCATTACGAAATGAGTATTCTTCATTAATTCGATTGCTGCGGCAAATAAACCTATGGGAATTGCCGCTACGATAGGCAGCATATCGATTCTTTGAGTTATGGCATAGTATCCGCCCAATGTCGTTAATGGTCCATAAGCTAAAAACACGACAAATTCACCATATCCAGCTTTAACAATATTGTTAAAGAAAACGGTGAATACAATTGCCGTCAAAGCAAATATCAAGGTCGGATATCCTGATTTGTAAACAAAAAAAACACAAGCGCAAAATGCCAAAACAGAAGTAATCACAATTAAATTTAAAATCATCTTCTGCTTTAAATTAAACGAATCATACATTATTCTCCTGAATACCGAAACATTGACCGGTTCGTAAGCATCTTTGCGATTAAAAGAATATAATTTTAATAAAAAGCCTGAGGCATGGAATAGCAGTAGTCCAAAGAATAGAATAATGAATTCTACTAAAGAAAAAGCCATCATATAATCTGCCAAAGAAGCAATAATTAACAATGGCGAAATTAGTAATGCGAAATCAAGAACTTTAATTAAATTAATACATTTATCAACATTAACAGTTCGTCGATATATATTAATAATCCGAATATTCATCATTTTTTTTAATATTTTTAATAATAGTCTATATTTTTT
>CAYLSY010000254.1:0-4103 GCA_964386275.1 uncultured Hyphomicrobiales bacterium | reverse complement strand
TGTTTTCCTTTTTTTTCAAAGGGTTTAATTCAAAACTCAACGCATATATCTTTCTTAGCTGCCTATTGGTGGAGTCCATCCGGCTCTTTTCCAAGAAATGAGTTCTATATTAATGTTGCCGACATACACTTTCATTTTGGCTTTTATCGGCACGCAAGCGTCGTCGTCCGAAAACCATCCTTCGAAATTGCCGGTTAATCCGTAAATGCCGGTCCAGTCGGCTATTCCGCTAAAATATGTTGTGCGAATCGGATAGGAGCAAGCGTCAATCGTTACGTTTTCTTTTTTATCTGTAAATTTTAAAGTTGTAACTTCGAAATCTTTATCCATAATTGTCGGAACGTCAATTGTTCTTTTTGAATGCACCATACGGCGGGCAAGAAAGAATAGTCCCATGCCGTCCACGCTTTTATCGTTTCTTTTGTAGTCTTTTGAAAAGTCAAGATTTCCGTCTTTATAAATTCTGTTTGTAACTTGGCCTTTATCGTAATCATAAAGGATTGTTTGAACTGTCGAAGAGCCTTTAGTGTTGGTTACCGAAGTGAATTTATGAGAAAAAGTCAGCGATGGGTCAATCCAGCCGGTCGAAATATTGTGCAGGTCTACGTATGGAATACTTCCGTATGGATCTCGGGTTCCGCCCATTTAGTATGCGTGTTTGATGCCGACAGACTCTTTGGCGTATGTTGTAATTTTAATTGTTCCAAGTTTTACGCCGAGAAAAGAGACTTCGTATACAATTTCTTCGCCGACGGATACTACTTTGGCTTTGACAGCCGCTGCATCGGTTTTGGCAAACGGAGTAACGGCAAAAATTAAGAATACACAAATTATAATATAAATTCCAAATCTCTTCATTTTTTTTCTCAAGTAATAAAAAAATACTTGTCTAAAGACGAAATTAGGGTTATCATCGTTTTTACAAAAAAGCATTTTATTAAAAAATAATTTGAATATGAGAACAAATAATTACTCATTACTTTTAATTTTAATAGCTACGTATATTTGGACGACGTCTTATACATATTCGCAGCAGCTAATGCAGCCCTATAACTTGGATTTCAATATGGCGGTGGAAAACCAAATTCCTGCAGGGTGGAACTTGTCCGGTAACTCCGAATTGCAAGGCTACAAAGCCGTTAGCTCCAAGAATGACGCATTCGAAGGCAAGTTCAGCCTTGAATTTTCAAATACTACGCCATACGAAGCCGGCAGTTGGGGCTTGGTTTTCCAAAAAGTTGACGCAAAACCGCTTCGAGGCTATAACTTTAAATTAGGATTCGCCATAAAAGCCGATTTCATCAATGATTCGAGTTATGCTCAGATTTATGCAGGCACATATTTCGAAGAAAAAGAACCGCTTGAGTTTTTCCTGCAAAAAGATACGATAAGAACAAACAAAGAATGGATTTTCTATGAAATTTCAGGACGAGTCGACGAATCGGCAAACTATATTAATTATGGAGTTATTTTTACCGGCAGAGGGAAGGTCCTGCTGGACAAAGGATATTTCGTTACAATGGCTCAAAGCGCAGTTTCGCCAACAAAACCGAAAGCTTTAACCGAGAACCAGCTAAGAGCATATTCTGCATTGGCTAAGATTTTTGGAGTAATTCGACATTTTTGTCCAACAAGCGAAGCGCAATGCTTGGATTGGGATGCTTATCTGCTGTACTCATGCGACGAAATTGAAAAATGCAACACTGAAGAATCCATTGCCGCAACGCTAAAACGTTTGTTCCTTCCAATTGCGCCACAGTTAAGGTTTTCCGATAAAAACGACTTTTCAAAGAAACCAAAAACGATTCCAGCGGGGGCATTACCCAATGTGGCGCTGGGATGGTTCCAAACCGGATTCGAACCCAGAGACGAACATACGCTTTTCAAAAGAAAAATCGTTAATGTATACTTTCCTGTGCGAGAAAGCGAAGGCGCAATGATTCAATTCCTCGATGTCTCGCCCTACCGTGGCAAGAGGATACGATTATCGGCTTATGCGAGAATAGAAGAGCCTGCACTTTCGACATCTGCGCACATTCGCATTAGAATCGAGGATAAATACGGCAACTATATTACATCGGCTGCAACAAGCGATGAACCAGTAACAGGCTCAGAGTGGCAGAAATCCTCAATTGTCGCCTTCATTCCAGAAAGTGCTTCGTTAATGAAGATTGGATTGTTTCTTGTTGGCGAAGGCGCCGCTTATTTTGACCAAGTTGAAATAAGCTATGCTGATGAATACGTTAAACCTGACGTTCAGCCTCAAAACGGCGACTTCGAATTACTTCATGCAAACAATGTGGTAAGCGGCTGGAAGCTTGACGATAAATCGGCAAAAGCCGATTATAGCTGCTCGGTCAGCAATAACAACCCTTACGCAGGACACTATTGCTTGAAAATTGAATCCGACCCAGAATCGAGAATCAATTTGCCGGAACCCGGCGAAACTTATACATCTGAAATCATGCCCGGACTGTGGATGAATATGCCATTGAACTGTTACGCCGATTCTGTTCGGACATTGCCCGAACCCGACGAAAAGCTCGATACGGCAACGATAAAAAAATATACCGGATATATTTTAACTGCGGATGACCGTAGAGCGAGAATGGCGGCAGTTATTTACATTTGGAACTTATTAAGGCTTTTCCATCCGGCATACCCTGAAAGTCAACAAAACATTGCGCTTGAGGAAGCTCTATCTGGAGCTTCGAGTGGCGACGGCGAAGATAATTTCCAAGCTACACTCGAGCGTTTAATATCATATACAGGCGATTGTCATGCGCGGATTTGGCTTAAAAGCATGCTTGCCGATTGTGCTTATCCGTTTTTATGGGAGAATGCCGACGGGGAAATTGCTGTTACAATGGTGTTTAATTCTTTTTCTGGCAATAATAACATTGCCGAGGGCGATGTTGTCAAGCAAATCAATGGCGCTGATATTGATAGCTTGCTAAATGATAAAATCAAAAATTTTGCTGGCTCAAATCCAGAATGGAAGCGCAAGCGCGCCTTGGCTGAGTTGAGATGTTCAACTACCCGTCGCATTGATACTCTTATCTTTCAAAAAAGCGACAAGAGAACAGATACTGTTGCCGTTCAAATGCTTTCGGATGCCGCTCAGATGTCCGATTTTCGCCCACAAAGTTACCGGGTTATCGATGACGAAATTATTTATTTTGATTTGACAAAAACAAACGACGTCGAGTTCAAAGAATGGCTTCAAAAGAATTATTCGAAAACATATAAAGCTGCGTTGCTCGACCTGCGCGGAATAACGACTATGAGCGAACATGTTTTTGGTTTCTTCATAGATAATCCTTTACCTTCGCTTCAATGGCGAATACCAGTATTTACTGCTCCAAATGGAAGACCAGATGGATACAAAGTTATTCGCGGGACAATCAAGCCAAAACCAATTGAAATAGCGCAACGTTTATATATCCTTTGCGATGAAATGACGTCCGGTTATGCCGAGGCGATGGCTGCTATTGCCCAATATCATGGATTTGCCAAACTGATTGGTTCGCCCACATGCGGCTCTGCCGGAGAATTATATGCTCACAATATTCGCGGGGCTATCAGTATGTCGCTAACCGGTATCCTTGCATTTTTGCCGAATGGAGTTCAAATTTTTGGCGAACCGCTTAAGCCGGATTATTTTATTACTAATGAACCAGCGGATTTCGCTAAATCCCATTATCCGGCTTTAGACAAGGCTATTGAGATTATTAAATTAGAAATTAGGAATTAGGAATTAGAAATTGGGAATTGGGAATTGGGAATTGGGAATTAGGAATAAGGAATTTGGATTGTCTTTTGTTGTGAAATAGGGCGCTGCTATAGAATTTTTTTGATATAAAAAAACCTTGTACAATTCCGGTTTTAAGCCCGGAATCCATCTTGCAGATTGGCACAAATATTGAATGATGGATGCTGTTTCTTATAATTCATACTGTTTTCGCTTTAGAAACGACAATTGCATCATTCCAAAGCTGCACTTTTTTTTCGTGCATAGTGCAACTTTGAGAAATATAGAAATGCAAGTCCTACTTTTTAAATAAAGTGCATGAGAAATTGTTTGAACTATAAATTTAATCAAA
>CAYLSY010000253.1:0-4106 GCA_964386275.1 uncultured Hyphomicrobiales bacterium | reverse complement strand
AGAAGTTTAAATAATTTCATTTTGTACCCCAATATTTATAAAATACTATTATTTTTCATTTTTATTGCATACCCAAATGGAATAAGAATTTCCATCCGGAGCGTTTTCCGGTTGCGTCGTCGTTATCAAAACCGTATCCGTAGCTGAATCCTATTAAGCCGATTGGATTCATCATTAACTGCAAACCAAAACCGGCTGTACGTTTCAGATTGAATGGGTCTGTTTTGTTCAAAGTGCTCCAAACATTACCAGCTTCGGCAAAAGTGTATAAATAAATCGGCATTGGGTCGAGCGACAGGGCAAATCTAAGCTCGGCTATATGTCTGGCAAGCACTTTTCCGCCTCCGCTTGGACCGACAGCGCCGTCGTCATAGCCGCGTAAAGGAGTAACCCCATATCCGCTAAGACCATTGCCGCCCATATAATATAGTTCAATAGGCGAAATAGTAGTATCGGATTTTAGACCGGTAATATAACCTAAGTTTGTGCTTAAAAACAGCACCAAACGTGGATTTCCTTCGACACTTGCCAACGGATGCGATATTTCGAATTTTAACGAATTTTTTAAATAATCCGTTGTTCCCAGCCCAATAGAACCCATTGCGAATTGAGTTGATAGAGTGAATTTTGAGCCTGTTGTTGGAAAAAATAAGTTATCGACACTAACGCGCGAGAAAGTCTGCCCAATCGATATTTCAGTGCTGATGCCTTCTTTGTAGTAGTAGGAGCTGTTCGTGCCGACGTCGTTGCGTTGTATTGTAAGGTTCCAATCGCCGCGAAAATAATCATCGGGCCAACGGAAGCGTCTGCCGAGATTAATCGATAAACCTGTTCTTCGAAGATTGTAATTATAGTTGATTCTGGAATCGAACAAGCTGAAACCGACTGTTGTCGGCTCGTCAAACAGCCATGGCTCGGTGAAACCAAGTGAAATATTTTGAATCCGGTTGGCTTGCCCAAATTCCCAGTTAAATGAAAAAACTTGTCCAGCTCCGCCACGCCATGGCTCGGAAATCGAAAAGTTATTGAATACCAAGCCTATTGCTCCGGTCAAACCGTATGAGCCAGCATAGCCTATTGATAAGTTAACCTGGTCGGTTGAACGCTCTTGAACATGGTATATTACATCCACTTTATTATTATCTACCGGCTTAACATCCGGTTTCAAGCCTTCTTGCGCAAAATAATTCAGAACACCCAAGCCGCGGATAGAACGAATTATCGCTGCTTTATTAAAGAAATCCCCGGGCTGGGTGTATAGCTCACGGCGAATAACCTTGTCCTTGGTTTTAGTGTTGCCGACAATATCTACACGATTAATCGTTGTTCTGTTGCCTTCGGTTACTCTGATTATAATGTCTATGCTGTCGGGTGGAACCTTTTTTTCTTCGGCTTTCATAGCGGCGTAAAGATAGCCATTGTCCAAATATGCGCTTAAAGCATCGGTCGATTCAGGATTGCCGAGTAAATTCAATTTGAATTTATCCATATCGTAAAGGTCGCCGGGTTTGAAATCGAGTCGGCGAAGCAGCATTGCCGAAGGATATATAGTATTACCAACAAACTCAATATTTCTGATATAGTATTTTGAACCTTCGTTGACCCAAACGGTTATGTGGACGACGCCTCGTTCGTAATCGAAAATGACTGTGTCCCTTTCGATATAGCCGTCTATAAATCCGTTTTGCTTCATGTATTTTACTAACAAATCCTTGTCTGTTTTATACTTAGCAGGGTCGAATTTCGAAGATTTCCAGAATTTCCACCATTTTCTTTCGTTTGTTTCGTCGAATGAAGAGCGTAAATCGCCGTCGGAAAAGTAATTATTTCCTTCGAAGTCGATGGATTCGACTTTGAATTCTGCGCCTTCGATAATTTTTAAATATACGTCTACATAATTTGCTGTGTCGGTTTCTTTTATAGTTGATTCGACTTGGGCAAATTGCATTCCTTCTTCGCTATAAAGCTTTTGGATACGCTTTTTCATACGATATACTTCATAAGGCGAGACGATGTCGCCACGCATTTTCTGAAGGGTCTTCAATATTTTATCTGTCGAAATTTCTTCGGCATCGTGAATGATAAGCTGGTTTAGCCTTGGATATTCGCTTACTTTGATTGTCAAAAACATACCGATGGCAGTGATTCTATCGACTTTAATTTCGACGCTGGAAAACATTTTCCTTTGCCAAAGGCTTTTTAAGGCGGTTTGGATTTTACTGTCGTTAGGAATAGTAATTTGGTCGCCGATACGCAACCCGGAATATGTCAAAATTGTTTGTTCATCGGCAAAATGAGTGCCTTCGACCGATATGCCGGCGATTTGATATGTCTTTGGCTGCGTTTGTGAAAGTAACTGTAACGAGCAAAGGAAAAAAAGAACTAAAATTAGGAATTTACTTTCTTGTAATCGCATTAAATATTCTCTTAATTATTTTTTCATCTTGTTTTTGAGAATCTCCTTTTAGGAGTTGCGCCGAAGTTTTGCCGAAACGTCGCTCGCGTCGCATATAGTTTTCCAATGCAAGATAAAAATCCCTGCGACGGAAATCGGGCCAATATTTTTCGGTAATATAAATTTCGCTGTAAGCCATTTCCCAGAGCAGAAAATTACTCAAACGCATCTCTCCGCTGGTTCTAATCACTAAATCCGGGTATGGACACAGTTTTGTTTGCAGATAAGACGAAAAAGTCTCTTCTGTAATGTCTTCAGGTGAGACTTTTCCTCGACGAACATCGAGCGCAATCATTTGCACGGCGCGGACAATATCCCAACGTCCGCTGTAACTCAATGCTAATGTAAGAGTTAATCCAGTATTGTCTTTAGTTAATTCGATTGACCGGTGGAGCAATTTTTGAATCACTTTGGGCAAGGAGCTGAGTTTACCTATGCTAAGCAGCCGGACGTTGTTTTCGTGAAGCTCGTCCAATTCCTTGCGAAGGTAAATTTCGAGCAGTTTCATTAGAATACCGACTTCGGTTTGCGGGCGTTTCCAGTTTTCGATTGAAAATGCATAAAGGGTAAGATATTTGATTCCCAATTGTGAAGATGCTTTCACGATATCGCGAACTGTTTCGATGCCTTCTTGGTGGCCTTCCGTGCGGGATAGCCCGCGTTCGAGCGCCCAGCGCCCGTTGCCGTCCATTATAACAGCAACATGCTGAGGGAGCCTTCCTGCTTCCAGCACTTCGCTTTGCCGAGCTTCGTCGGATGTGTCATTATTTTTTGTCCATAATGCCAAATTGTATTCTCCGTGGAATCTGCATTTACAAAAAAATACTAAATTACCTTATATATATTTATTTTTCAAGAAATAAGTAGAAAAAAAAATTATCGGAAATAAATAATTGACTTTTGAATTAATAAGCGAGTTTTGTATTTTTGAATTCTTGTAATTAACTAAATTAGAATATCATTTGTTTTTTCAATTATCAATGGATGTATTATGACAAAAGCAGATATTGTTGATGAAATCGCCAAAGCGACAGGCTTGACAAAGATCGAAACCAAAGCAGTTGTCGATGGAGTTTTCTCGAGCATCATCACGGCTATTTCCACAGGAAAGAGAATCGAGCTAAGAGGTTTCGGCGTGTTCAAACACAAAAGCCGCAAACCGCGTATGGCTCGCAATCCAAAAACCGGCGAACAAGTGCCGCTCGAAAAAAGGTATGTTCCAGTTTTCAAACCGTCGCCCGAATTTTTGCAAAAGGTCAATGAAGCCATGCAGCAAAAATATTCCGATGCGCCGGATAACGAATAATTTATTAAAGAACTTTGATGTAAAAAAAAATCATTTCATCAATTTGATTATTACAACATTTCATTATTCGTTTATAAGAAAATTTTATTTTATTTTTTCTTGTTTTCATTCAAAAATGGAAAAAATAAATGTCGCAACAAGTTGAAAAAGCTTTAAGTGGCACATGAAGTTCAATATTTATTAATTATTATTTGGAGTTTTCAATGCCTTGCGGTAAAAAAAGAAAACGTCATAAAATGTCTACCCACAAGAGGAAAAAAAGACTTCGCAAGAATCGTCATAAAAAAAGAAATCGTTAATTTCTTTATACGAAAAAAAAAAGCGTTTTAACCCAAGGAAAAACGC
>CAYLSY010000252.1:0-4109 GCA_964386275.1 uncultured Hyphomicrobiales bacterium | reverse complement strand
TCGCAACAAAAAAATTCACCGAAGGTTTGAATCTTTCGACGGTTTTTAATCCTTTTAAAGGATTAAAGCGGATTTTTTTTTCAGGTCGCTCATTCTTTGAATTAATGAAGAGCGTTGCCAAGATACTTATTCTCGGCGTTGTCGTCTATGACGTTATCGACAAACGAATGGACGAAGTTGTTACGCTAGTTGAAAAGCCTTATACTGAAATCGCGGCTCTGATGGTGTCAATCAGCCTCGAAATGGTTCTGAAAGTGGCAGTCATTTATATAATTATTGCGGTAGCAGACTATATTTACCAAAAATACCGCTTCCGTGAAGACATGAAGATGACTGTCCAAGAAGTTAAGGAAGAAACCAAACAAACGGAAGGCGACCCAAAGGTAAAATCGCGTATTCGCTCTTTGATGCGCCAGCGCATTCGTCGTTTGATGCTGAAAAACGTCCGCAAGGCTGATGTTGTAATCACCAACCCTACACATTTTGCCGTAGCTTTGGTTTATGACCAAAAGACAATGGCGGCGCCGCGTGTTTTAGCGAAGGGATTGGATTTCCTTGCGCTAAGAATACGGGAAATCGCAACCGAAGCGGATGTTCCGATTGTCGAAGAACCGCCGCTGGCAAGAGCTCTATATTATTCTGTGGAAATCGACCGCGAAATACCGGAAAATTTATTCAAGGCTGTCGCTCAAGTCTTAGCTTACGTATATTATTTGAAAAAAAAGAATTAAACTACAGAAGGTTTCGAACATTCGGAAGGTTACCGACACTGATTGATTCTTAATTTCTAAAAAATAATAAAATATCTATTAAACGAAATCAAGCAACTGATATAAATTATGGCGAAACAACAACAACTTGCGCTTAAAGGCAACACTGCAATGACTAATTTTCAGAGCCGCGCTCTGCCGCTTTTGGGCAGAAGTACGGAACTGGCATTGGCTGGAGGAGTGCTTTTAATAATCGCTTTATTAGTAATTCCGCTGCCGGCGATGATGCTCGATATGCTGATTGCGACCAATATCGCCATAGGAATACTAGTATTGCTCGTTTCGCTGTATTTACTCAACCCGCTTGAATTATCTTCGTTTCCAACTATTTTGCTAATAACGACCTTATTCCGGCTCGGCTTGAATGTCGCATCAACGCGATTGATACTCGGCGAAGGTTATGCCGGCGAAATCATCAACGCATTCGGAAGTTTCGTAATCAAAGGAAATTACGTCGTCGGTATCATAATATTTTTGATACTGATGATAATAAACTTCGTAGTTGTCATCAAGGGTTCGACCCGTATTGCAGAAGTAGCCGCACGCTTCACTTTAGATGCTTTGCCCGGCAAGCAAATGAGTATCGACGCCGATTTGAATGCCGGATATATCGACGAGCAAACAGCTCGTCGCCGACGTGAAGATTTAACACGGGAATCAGACTTTTACGGCTCAATGGACGGCGCCGCAAAGTTTATTCGCGGTGATGCAATTGCCGGAATTGTAATTGTCGCCATCAATATTCTCGGCGGGTTCACCATCGGTATGGCTCAACGCGGAATGGAATTTACCAACGCTTTGTCGCTTTACACAATATTAACAATCGGCGATGGACTTGTTACGCAAATACCAGCCTTACTGATTTCCGTTGCAGCCGGTATGGTTGTAACCCGTTCTGCGGCACGCGACAAGCTCGATACGGAATTAGCGAGCCAAATTGCCGCAAAACCTAAAGCATTATTTGTAGCATCAGCAGCCATGCTGGTTTTCGCTACTATTCCGGGTTTTCCGGCAATTCCATTTATTATAATGGCGCTTATAACTTCAGCCATTGCCCTTTTCAGAAGGAAGCAAATCGCAAAAGAAAAAGCTGATGAACTCGAATCGCAAATCATTCGCGCAGAAGCTGAAAAGAAGCCAGAAGAGCAGCCAGTCGAAGACTTGCTCAGAATCGACCCTGTCGAAATCGAACTTGGATACAGCTTGATTTCGCTTGTCGACGAAACCCAAGGCGGTGATGTCTTCAAGCGAATTACGAACGTCCGGCGGCAATTGGCTTCTGAACTTGGAATAATACTGCCGCCGGTGCGGGTTCGCGATAATTTGCAACTCGAACCAGAAGAGTATGTTATAAAAATCCGCAGCAACGAACTGGCAAGGAATCTGTTGCATCCGAATATGTATTTGGCGATGAATCCCGGCACAGCAGAAGGCGAATTGACCGGCATTCACGTTACCGAGCCGGTTTTCGGATTGCCCGCAACATGGATTACAGTGCCAGAGCGCGAAAACGCCGAAATTATGGGCTATACTGTCGTTGAATCGGCAACTGTGCTTACAACTCACCTAACGGAGCTATTGCGAAGGAATGCCGATAAGCTGCTGACGCGCCAAGATGTAAAGCAATTGCTCGACAATCTGAAAACCGACTATCCGGCTCTATTGGAGGAAATTACACCTGATTCGCTGCCAATTTCCACACTTCAAAAAACCCTGCAGAATTTGCTTAAGGAAGGAATTCCGATTAAGGACTTGCCGCTGATTATCGAATCGCTGCTCGAATACTATAAAGTAACGAAAAATATCGATGTTTTGACCGAATACGTTCGCCATAACCTTTCGGAGACGATAAAGAAAATTTATCAGGATTCGAATTCAGTAATTCACGCAATATCGCTCGAACCGCAACTGGAGCGGAATTTAACTAATGCGCTGCAATCTGGCAATCAATCTTCGATTAGCCCAACACTTGGTTTGCCGCTCGAAACAATTAAAACGATTCAAAAAAACCTTTCCGATGCTATCGATGATATTACAATGGCTGGTTATTTGCCGGTTGTAATATGCTCAGCACAAATCAGACCATACTTCTATCGCATGATTCACACCCAATTCCCAATGGTTAGCGTCATTAGCTATACAGAATTGCCGGCAGATACGGATATTGAAATCATGAACTCTATTGGAATGTAGGAATTTTTGATTAACCAAGATTATACATTAGAAATTATAATTTCTTCTAACATATTTATTTTACATGATTTAAAAGAAGTCCAATAAGTAAAATTTTAAAAATCGTTAACCTACCAAGACACAACGGTTTAATGATTCAAACCCCAAATGGGGGTTCATTTTTCTTTCCAAGTAGTAATTAAAGATATCTTTCTGACTTGATTCAGTATCCACCTTTATATACTTGACACAGAATTGCGTATCATTAATAATTATAAGTCTCAAATCAATTGCTTAATTTAATTCAATATCTACACAATAAAATTAATCAATTTATTTTTAACGAAAATCACTTTTCTAATTGTTTTGCCTTCGAGGTATGATGCAACTTTTTCGTCCTTGCGCGCCAGCTCTTCGATTTGCGCTTGGTCGATGTCGACATCGACTTGTAATTTAGCACGAATTTTGCTTGCAACCTGCACAACGAACTCAATGGTATTGCGTACGGTCTTCGAATCGTCCCACTCGGGGTAGCTTTCGAGTACAACCGAGGTAGTATGCCCGAGAATTCGCCACAACTCTTCGGCAACGTGCGGCGCAAACGGCGCCAGGCAAAGCACGAATCGCTCCAAAGCAATCCGGGAGCGTTTTTCGAGTTTAGTAAACTCGTTGACGAAAATCATCATTTGAGCAACAGCCGTGTTGAAATGCAGATTTTCGATGTCCTCGGCTACTTTCTTGACAAGGGTATGCACATGAAATTCTTGTTCGGCGTCCATTTCAATATCCGCTACAGCAGCCGATAAAGTTCCGTCTTCGTTTGCAATCAAGCGCCACGCTCGGTTCAAAAAGCGGCTGATTCCTTCTATACCGGTTTTCGACCACGGTTTTGAGTCCTGCAGCGGACCAAGAAACATCTCGAATATACGCAGCGAATCTGCGCCGTATTCAGCAACAACTTGGTCGGGATTGATGACGTTTCCTAGCGATTTTGACATCTTGCGACCATCCTCACCCATAATCAATCCTTGATGAAACAGCTTTGCAAATGGCTCTTTGCTGGACACCAAACCGTAATCATAAAGCACTTTATGCCAAAAGCGTGCGTAAAGCAAGTGCAGCACAGCAAGTTAGGCACCACCGACATATAAATCAACTCCGTTCGGC